>DLVS01000459.1:3580-6476 GCA_003445095.1 Verrucomicrobiales bacterium | reverse complement strand
TGGTGTCGCCGGTGAAGGCGTTGGGTGTTTCCGGTTGGGGCGGCTGAAATCCCGCCGTGCGGCTAGCGCCTGGAAGAAACAGCGCGACGCCGTCTTCGAATTGTGCCGGGTGGTCGTGTCCGCTGGCATCGCGAGCGAACGGAATGACAGCATCCTCCAATCTCCAATAGGCGAGTGGCTTCGCGGCTAGAATCGCCTGCGGATAGGCACCCAGGGCGGACGGGAATGGCCGGCGTGGCTTGCCAGAAACTTCCTCCAGCAATCCCAGCAGTGTTTCCACGATGCGCGGTTCGGCTTGGACTTCGAGTCCGGCAGTGCGCGCTGGCCAAGTGGTATAACCGCCGAGAGCATGTTGTTCGGGGGGCGGAATGTATCCCTCAGCGCCATTGGCCAACTCGATGTTGAAGGTGGTGGGGAACGGACTTTGCGCTTTCAACTTCAATCCGGTGAGCGCGAAGACTTCGTTGGGCAAGGCAGCGATACCGAGGTCGCCGATGCCAATCGCTTGGAGCTTCAGTTCAGTTCGTGGTCGCTCATGGAGATACAACGCTTCGAGCGCGTAGATCTCCGGCTGCGTTGCGGGCAGACGTCCCTCGACGGTCTTGGCTACTTGGCGGGCCCAGGCGAGCCGCGCGGCATCCGGCGCCCGGTAATTAAGGGCCAGCGTTCGCTCGGCCATGCGCAGCGGAACCCAGTCATGGAACTTCAGCGAACGCCACACCTCGGCCACTTCTTCGGCGATCTCCTGCGCATAGGCGTCGTAACCGATTTCGCGAGCTGGGGCGCTGTAGTCCATCCACATCAAGTCACCACTGGTTCCCTGGGACATGATGGCTACGAAGGACGAGTTCGTTTTCGTCGGGCTTGCGGCGACGAGCATGCCCGCAAGATGCTTGGCGAAACGGCCGTAGTAATCCGAGGAGACCAGCGGCGAGCCGTAATAATGCTGCGAATAATTCGCCAGCACCGCGAGCGGTTGGCCGTCGAGTGTCTGGACGCCGACCACTGAAAGTCCCGGATCGACGGGACCGGACGGTCCAACCGCATCAGGGCTCTCGTGACCCGGATGCATGTGGGCACGAACGGTCAGTTCACCGAACGGGTCGGTTATTCGCTTGTCGGGGCGGCGGATCCATCGGCGGTTGAAGGTATGTTCCCAATCATCCACCACTCCCCAACCAATCCGTGCGGGAACCAAATTCGTGACCGCACCGACGATCGCCTCGGCGATCCGCGGAGTGAGGAACACCGCATAGTTTGTATCCATCCGTGAACCCAGGCAGCCCATCGCCGACGGCGCGGAATGCGTGTGCGTGGATGAAACGAGCATTCGGTCTGCCGGAATTCCGGTCACCCGGCTCGCCTGTTCTTTAGCGCGGTCGATCAGATCCCGGGCGATCATGCAGGAATCCACCACGGTCAGGACGATCCGGTTGGTTCCATCATCCAGGGCCAGCGCACGAACGGTGAGCGGATCGACCACGTTGGTGGCCGTTCGTTCGGTGAACATGGCATTCACCAACACCGGGTAATTGGTGGGCGTGATATCCACCACGTGAACGCCGGCTCGGAAACGAGGGGCCTCAGCTCCAGCCAATCCGAGGCTGGCCAGGCCGGTGAGAACGCACAGTCCGCGCCTCACGACAGTTAGGAACGAGTACAAGCGATGCATGGGCAATCCCGACCTGTTCTGCCGGGCGAGCATCAACGATGCGGAGAGCGCGGTCCTTCTGACAACCCGATAAACCTACGATTCGGTTGGTCGCAGCAAACTGTCGATCCGCGTCCATCCGAAACAATCTTTGCCGTTCTGTGTTCGTCCGGTTGTTCTGCTTGCTTCCCACTCGGCGGAATATTTTCCCGTCCGCTTTCGCGCGGGCGGAGCCGCTCGCGCTCCTGGGTTGCAGCGCCAGCCGCGCTGTTGACCGGTCCGTTCCGGGAATTTCCGTTTGGAACGCGGCTCGAGAACTTTCAGGCTCGCCGGCTGTGGCGTTTAGCAAAACCGTCGTTTTGAAAGAAATCCTGGCCAAACTCACGGCCGAAGTGGCGCTCTACGCTCGGGCAGCCCGAGCCGCTCATGCCGAAGCCACGGACGAGCAAAGTCGCGCCGAAAACAAATACGATACCCGCGGCCTAGAGGCGTCGTATTTGGCTCGCGGTCAATCCCGCCAGGCGGCCGAAGTCGAACAGGCCCTCGCGCAATTTCAGGCATTGTCCACGCGCGACTTTCCGCCAGAGACTCCCGTCGGAGTAGGAACCTTGGTCGAGCTAGTTTCTGGACGCGAACATCAGTGGTACTTCATCGGTCCGCGCGCAGGAGGCCTCGAAGTAACCTGTGACAAAATCGAAGTCACCGTCCTCACGCCGCACTCTCCCTTGGGCGGCGAGTTGATGGGACGGAAGCAAGGGGACCGAGTGCGGCTCGATTTGGGCGGTGCCAAGCGAGAACTTCGGCTCACGCACGTGAGCTAATAAGCCGGAACAGAACAGCGTGGATCGCACGCGACGGCCAGAGCCAATCCGCGAAGGGAAGCTACCTCCAACAAGATCGGAGAGAGTTTTTTAGTCGCCGAACAGCGAGTCCTGGTTTCCTCCCGAGATACCCTGGATTCTTCGCGGCCTTCGCGTGCGATCCGCACGGCGGAGCTACTACGGCTCAGACGCCGTAGTAAGTTTCGTAGACGTGAGCCGCCTCGCGGCGAGCCGTGTCCCAGTTCCACGTTGAAGCGCTGAAGCGATCCGGACTTAGGCTTTTGACGTAGTCGCTCGGATTCGCTTCGAGCAACGACTCCACCAGCAATTTGCCAATCCCGCCCGAACCAGAAATGCCGTGTGCATTGCAGCCACCCGCCATCACCAATCCGGGCACCCGCGACGATTCACCAATGATGAAGCG
>DLVS01000459.1:0-3423 GCA_003445095.1 Verrucomicrobiales bacterium | reverse complement strand
GGCGGTCGGAAGCAATCGAGTGAAACTGGCCTCAAACGAATCCAATACGGGCCAGTCGGTCACCACCGGAGGCGGTTCGTTGTCGGCGGTGAAACTGCGCGGATCCTGGTTAACAGATTTCGGCTCCCACCCGCCGAGCAAAAGGCCTGCTTCCCGGACTCGGCCGTAAAGCGTCAGCTCGGGAACGCGAAAGCACGGAAGATCCGGCGTAAGACCGTCCATCGGAACAGTCACGTAATATTCATGTCGGACGGGGAAAATAGGCAATTCCAAGCCTGCCAACTTCGCCACGTGATAGGCGTTGGCGCCAGCCGCGTTGATCACATAGCGGCACTGCGCCGTGCCGCGATTGGTTCGGACCCCGGAGATGCGCCCGTTCTGGTGAAAAAATCCTTCCAGCGCCGTAGCCGTCGCGAACTTCACCCCGAGTTTAGCGGCATTGTGCCGATACGAAGCCGCCACCCAACGTGGTGTCATGTATCCATCACTGGGACACCACAGCACGGATTTGACGGTCGCGAAATCCATCAACGGCCAACGGCGTTTGGCTTCCGTGTGATCGATCAGGTCGGCCTCGAGTCCGGCCGCATCGGCCGCCGCCTTAAGGCGCCGAAATTCCTCAGCGCGCCGATCACTCAGGGCGATTCGCAGAGAACCCACCTCGTTCCAGTCCGGTTTGACCTCCGACCGTTGAAGCTCCCGAAACGTGGCCACCGAATGCATCGCCAGACGAATCCGCTCGGCCGAATCCCGCACCTGTCCGCACAGACCCGCGCCCTGCGACGTCGTCACCGAACCCACGTCGTCCGCGCGCTCCAGCACGAGAACGTCTGTTTGGCCAGCTTTCGCGAGCGCGTAGGCACACCCAACCCCAACCGCTCCAGCACCAACGATAATGTACTGACTGTCAGACAACATAAGGTCGTAAAGGTCTTCTAGATCGCCCGAATTTAACCAAAATCGAGGGCTTCAGGCACCTCGCGCCAGCATGGCCAGATACCATTGAACGAATCCTTCCACGTTGTATTCCTTAAACGTGGAATAAGGTCCGGGAGTGTACGCGCTGGAGTTGATTCCCTTTTGCTGGCGCTCGCAGATCAACCAATCCTGTTCGCTGGTTAGCTGCCAAAACGGCATCAGCTTCCCCAAATCGTAGTCTCGGCCTTCGACGGCATTTTCGGCGACCAGCCACCAAACTCGGACACCGGTCAATTGCGGCCCGAGGGGCAACAGCCGGGTGCTCACGGCATGATCGCAACTCGAGTGGTTCCAGAAATTCGGCAAAGCACGCATCCGCAGAGTTCCGACATCGGCATCCCGATATTCACCCATGAGCGGCGCGACCAGTTGACCGTCCATCGATTCACTCAACCAGCCCTCCACCAACGGCGTGCGGTTCGCGCTAAACCAGATGCCTCGTTCCGCGTCAGGAAACTTGGTCATGCCCGTATCCGTGTGCGTCGGGGCGAGGCCGGCGGCGGACCACTTGGCTTCGCTGCGGCCGACCACTGCCTTGATTTCGTCGCGAATTCGCGGAGTAGTATCATCGGAATTGAAATGGTCGAAGTTCGCTTTGATGTACTGCGGATGATTAACGTTGCAGTGATAACACTCGCGATTGTTTTCCCAAACGACCTTCCAGTTGGCTTTGACTTGATAATCCACGGCCTTCGCAACCTTGGCGTTTCGGAATCCTTGCGGCCGAGCCAACGGCCCAAAACAATCCCGCGCAGCGTCGAACGGCAATGGATCCGCAGCCAAACTGAGGAACAACAATCCTGCGACCTCTTCGATGTGCACCGCCCGCAGTGCGAAATCATCCTTGCTCAACTCCGGCTGCATCGCCCGCCAGGCCAGCAGGCGGCCGTCGAGCCCATAAGCCCATTGATGGTAGGGGCACACGAGTTTGGTGACATGTCCACACGGCTCAGTACAAACAATCGAGCCGCGATGCCGGCAGACATTGTGCAGGGCGTGAACGGCGCCTCCTTCCCCGCGAATGACGATCACCGAATCAGTATCAAGCTCGACGAGGAAGTAATCGCCTGGTTGCGGAATTTCGCAGGAATGTCCCGCGAACAGCCAACCCGTGCGCCAGATGCGCTCCAAGTCTCGCCGATAGATCGCCGAGTCGCCGAAATACGGTTGTGGCAAGGTCCAACCCGGACGCCGAGCCGGGAACTCCACCCCGGCTCCAGGAACCTTCTGAGCTGCCGGAGACGAATCGCTAGGTGTTTGAGGTGAAACCGACATAGTTGCAATCTTGGGAGAATATTGGCGGCGAGCAGTGTCTCAATGGCCTGTTCTCGGGGGAATTGTGGGACGTCCAGTGCCGTTCCAGCAAGGGCGACGGAAGGCACAGGCGAAATTCGAATCTGGTGAACACCGAGAAGGTGGGACAACTGCCACCCTGCCGCGCCTCTATTTTTGCAGATACCTTACGGCTGCTTCCGTCCGCGAATGAACCCCCAACTTCTCATAGATGCTTTTGGCGTGTCCGTGGACGGTCCAAATACTAATCTGCAACTTACCGGCGATTTCTTTGTCGAGGCAGCCCTGGCTGAGCAACGCGAGGATCTCCAGCTCACGCGCAGTCAGGCGGTTCAAATCCGGACGGCTTCCGCCCGGTGCCGTCGATCCGATCGACCGTTGGAACCAGCGTAGCGCGTGCGTAGGTAAGTCGGCCACCTCGATCGACCTCGAGGTCGGAATTTCCACCAAGGGATCCAACAACCGATCCGCCGAAGTACGTTTCAACAAGTATCCGTCCACGCCACCCGGCGTTGCCCGGAATACATGATCGCTGTCGTCATATACCGCGTACGTCAGGCTCGGAATCCCGGGTCGCATTCGCTCCAGCCGGTCCAAGAACTGCGGTGCCGCCAAACCGTCCAGGCTGTGATTTAGCAGGAGCAAACCCGGAGTCTCGCGGACGAGTGCCTCCAAGGCATCCTCCGGACGTTCAAACGCCGCCGAGCAACGAAAGCTTTGGTGTTGATTAATGGCCACAACGAAGGCTTGTCGGAGTCCTTGGGCTGGTTCGATTAGCACGACGTCTCGCACCGCTGGGTTTTCTGACCCGTCGGAGCGAATCGGAGGCATCGGGCTGTCGGGTCGCGAATAAATGGTGAAGTAAGTCCAAACTAACGGATTCGCCGACCAATGCAGAGCGACAGTTCGCTCTTGGGGGAATCGAGCCGACGCCGCGAGGAGACCTTCCTTATGGAGGGTGGACTGGATAACTCGCGCCCGACGGGTAGCCGCCTGGGGATCCGCCGTATCCAGTGGAAAATAGTGTCGTTGACCCCCGAACTCGAAATGGGCGGAAAGGTGACCCGGCGTGGCGTGGGGTGGCGTGTGAGGACGCAGCACCACTCGCGCGCGCTGAATTCGCAGCATGGATCGGCGCGCCACCGCCTCCGG
>DLVS01000261.1 GCA_003445095.1 Verrucomicrobiales bacterium | reverse complement strand
CAAACTTTTGAATTCGCCGCACGCGTGGTCAGACTCTGTCGAAGCTTGGAGGCAACTCCCGGCGTCTCGCGCACTCTGGCGAACCAGTTGCTCCGCTCCGGCACCTCGATCGGGGCCAACGTGGAGGAAGCCCAGGGCAGCCAGAGCCGGCCCGATTTCGTCGCCAAGATGTCCATCGCCACCAAGGAGGCCCGTGAAACCCATTACTGGCTCCGGCTCCTGGCCGCAACGGATGTGATTCCAGAGGCCAGACTCACCGAACTGACGGACGAATCCAACCAGCTCGTCGCCATCCTCACCACGATCGTGAAGCGTTCGAAGGAACCCTGAATCATGACCTCCATTCACCATTCTCCCTTCACCCTTCGCTGTTCCTGACGCCCATGCCCGAACGCACCGACCAACGACGAGACATTGAGGATTCCCTGAAGGCGTTCGGCGCGGAGCCGCTTCCCGCCTCCGCGCGACGGGTGCTCTCCACTCTCGGCTACACATCCGAACGCCGCATCCCCATCGCCACCGTCGGCCAGTTCTGCGATCAACTCGACCCAGGCGGTAAACTCACCGAACGTGAACGTGAGTCCTTGGGTCAGCTCAAATCCCTCCATCTGTTGTTCCAGCTCACGGATGCGGAACTCGACGACCACGTCGGCGACCTGCTCGACGATCACACCGCCGTTCAGGCCACCAAGATCGAATCCTACCTCTTCTTCGCCGCCGAACTACCGCCGGGTCAATATAACCGCACTGCCCTGTCCACCCTCGTCCGCGCCATCAACAAGCCGCTGCCCATGCCGGCGCTCGTGTTGCTGCGGCATGGTGACACGGTTTCCGTCGGCATCATCCATCGCCGCCTGCACCGGCGCGATCAGGCGAAGGACGTCCTCGAAAAGGTCACGCTCATCAAGGACATCGCCTTCGCTGATCCCATCCGCGCGCATCTCGAAATCCTCAACGACTTCGCCCTCGCCAACCTTGATGCTGACTTTGGCGTCTCCAATTTCGTCCGCCTCCACGAAGCCTGGCAGAAGCGCCTCGGCTCCTATGCGCTGTCGAACGAGTTCTACCGCGAAATCGCCGACTGGTATTTCTGGGCGCACCACCAGGTGGACGACGGCACCATCCGCCTGCCGCAGCATTGCGACACCGAGCAGGAGAAATCCCTCTTCCTCATCCGCCTGCTCACCCGCGTCATCTTCAGTTGGTTCCTCGTCGAGAAACGGCTCATCCCCACCGAACTCTTTCGCGAACACCGCCTGAAGTCCCTGCTGAAGGAGTTCACGCCCTCCCGCGACCCGAAGCAGCCCGATACCGCCTCCAGTTATTATCACGCCATCCTCCAGAACCTCTTCTTCGGCACGCTCAACATGCCGCCGGAGAACCGCGCCTTCCGGCAAAAGGCCAAAAGGGCGGGCGATTACGACCAGAACTACGGCATCACCAACCTCTGGCGTTACGAAACCGACTTCCGCCAGCCGGCCGACTGGCTTGCCCTCGCCGCCCGCGTCCCCTTCCTCAACGGCGGCCTGTTCGACTGCCTCGACGACAAGTCCGGCAAGAAGAAAGACAACTTCATCCTCGACGGTTTCTCCGACCGCAAGGACTTCGGTTGCGACCTGCCGAACGATCTGTTCTTCGGCCCCGAACGCATCGTGGATCTCTCCAAGGACTACGGCGAGGAGGACAAACGCACCGCCCGTTCCAAGAAGGCCAAGGTGCGCGGCCTCATCGAAATCCTCTCCCGCTACAAGTTCACCATCGAGGAGAACACCCCGCTGGAGGAGGAAATCGCCCTCGACCCCGAACTGCTCGGCAAAGTCTTCGAAAACCTGCTCGCCTCCTACAACGAAGACACCCGCACCACCGCCCGCAAGGCCCTCGGCGCCTTCTACACCCCGCGCGAAATCGTCAGCTACATGGTGGATGAGGCGCTCAAGTCCTACCTCACCACCCAGGTCCCCCGCTGCAAGGGCGCGCTCGAAGACCTGTTCTCGAACAAGGCCACGCTCAAGGAAATCAAGCCCGACACCCGCGAGGCGCTCATCGCCGCCATCGGCCGCGTGAAGATTCTCGACCCCGCCTGCGGTTCCGGCGCGTTTCCGATGGGCGCGCTCCATCGGCTCGTGGACCTGCTGCAAAAGCTCGATTCCAACAACGAATCCTGGAAACGCGACCGTCTCGCCGAAGCCCGCCGCTACCGCC
Source organism: Verrucomicrobiales bacterium (assembly GCA_003445095.1). Classification (GTDB taxonomy): domain Bacteria; phylum Verrucomicrobiota; class Verrucomicrobiia; order Limisphaerales; family UBA9464; genus UBA9464. The sequence goes on along the minus strand of DLVS01000261.1, from coordinate 5,735 downwards.
AGCTCCTGGAAGAATCCGGCGCGGCGAAGGATGAGGTCGCCGCTTGCGACGCGCGCATCGCCGACATCGAGAAATCCTTCGACACCCGGTTCCACGCCCTCGATTTTTCCCGCAAGCTCTACCTCATCGAGAACAGCATCTACGGCGTGGACATCCAGCCCATCGCCACCCAGATCGCCAAGCTACGGTTCTTCATCTCCCTAGTCGTGGATCAGAAGGTGGAACCGAAAGCCCCCAACCTCGGCGTTCGCCCGCTGCCCAACCTGGAAACCCGCCTGGTTGCCGCCGACACCCTAATCCCCATCGAGAAGTCCGAGAACGACCTGCTCACCGGCGAGCTGGACAAGCTGCGTGCCGAACTCGCCGCCATCCGGCACGAGCATTTCAACGCCCGCAGCCCCGCCGCCAAACGCAAATGGCGCGCGGCCGACGAGGCCAAGCGCGGCGAAATCGCCGATCTGCTGGAGCGCAACCACGCCCTGCCCAAGGAAAGCGCTCGCAAACTCGCCGCTTGGGATCCTTACGACCAGAACGAGTTCGCCCGGTTCTTCGACTCCGAATGGATGTTCGGCCTGCCCATTGGCAAAGTGCGGCTCCAGGACAAGGCCCCTGCCACGTTGCTCGGCAACTTCGCCCTCATCAACGAGGTCGGCGGCCAGACCGAACTCACCCCCATCGCTTCCCGCGAAATCGACAGCGGCTTCGATATCGTCATCGGCAATCCGCCGTATGTGCGGATGGAGCAGATCAAACACTACAAGGACGCCTTCAGCGCTTCCTATGCCTGTTTCAATCCACGCGCCGACCTCTTAGTCTATTTCTTCGAGGCCAGCATTCGCCTCCTTCGCGAGGGCGGCACTTTCAGTTTCATCACGTCCAACAAGTGGTTTCGTGCAGGCTACGGGGAGAAACTACGTGTGTGGCTCAACCAGAATACTCGCGTCCTTCAGTTGATCGATTTTGGCGACGCGCCCGTCTTCACCGCGATCGCTTATCCCAGCATTGCGATTCTTCAGCGTGTCGGGAAGCCGGTGCCTGATAGTGCGACACTGCGCGCCTTCAATTGGGAAGAGGGTCCGCCGGTCGAAACTTTCGCCGACGTGTTTGCCCGCAAGAGCTTCACAATGCCGCAAGCCGCGCTCGTCGCAGACGCCTGGCGACTCGAAGGCAGCTCGAAGCGCGAAATCCTCAAGCGTCTGCGTGAGACCTGCACCTCACTCGGAGACTACGTGAACGGCAATTGGTATTGGGGAGTGAGGACCGGACTAAACGAAGCCTTCATCATCGACGCTGACCGTCGGTCCGCGCTCATCGCGCAAGACCCCAAGTCGGCGGACCTGATTCGTCCATTGTTGCGCGGTCGAGACATCAAACGGTGGCGACTCGATTGGGCTGAACTCTACATCATCGTTTTTCCCTTCGGCTTTCACGACGAGCTCAAACGCTATCCGGCCATCCTGAAGCACCTGAAGCAATTCGAGAATGAACTGCGCCAGCGCGGGCAATGCACTTCCTCGCGCGGTGGCAAAGCCGAAGGACAGCACCACTGGCTCGAACTCGACAACAATCCCAAACAGTCATTCCTCGACGCGTTCGCGCAGCCCAAGATCATCGTCCCCGCGATATCCGGCACTGTGAACGTCGCCGTCGATTTCGACGGCTACTTCGCCAACAACAAAGCCAGCATCTTTGTCAGCGAGCGCGCCCGGTTTCTCGCCGGAGTTGTCAACTCGCCGGTTGCATTCTGGTTCACCCAGCAAGTCTTCGCGACCAAGCAAGGTGGCTTCTTCGATTTCGAGCCCCGCTATTCTTCACAGTGGCCCATCCCACCGGCGATTTCTGCGCAGCAGGCGACGATGGAGAGTCTTGTTGATTTCCTTCTCTGGCTGAATCGCCACTTCGCCGACCACGCCGCAAATCAAACCACGCGCGATCCGTTGATGCTGGCGTATTGGGAGCGGGTGTTGAACGGGCTGGTGTATGAGCTGTATTTCCCGGAGGAAGTGCACGGGGCGGGCCTGCGCCTCTTCGAGCTGGTGGAGGCCGCGCGCCTGCCGGACGTGAACGCCCTGCCCGAAGCGGAGCGCCTCCCGCGCCTGCGCCAGAAGTTCGAGGAACTCCACGACGGCGCCCACCCCCTCCGCATCGCCCTCGACAAGCTCCAAACCCTCGACACCGTCCGCATCATCGAAGGCAAGGCATGAAACGCTCGATCATCATCACCGACTTGACGCGGTTCAAAGCCGGCAATCCCCATGTCTGCACGGCGGGCATCGACCGGCAGACGGGCGAGTGCATCCGGCCAATGCCGTATCTGCCATTCACGGAATGCACCCGGCTGGGAATACTGCCCGGCGGCATTCTCACCGGCGAGTTCACGGCCGCGACGTCACGAACCGCTCCGCACACCGAGGATTGCAACTACCAGAAGCTGACCTTCGATGGTCCCTGTTCTGGCGAGGAGTTTCGAAATGTCCTGGTGGGGAGTTGTTTTGCCAGCGTGGAGGCTGGATTCGAGGTTTCACTTCCCGCCGGAGAGAAGGTGATTCCAAACAGCCACCAGGTCCAGCGCTCCCTCATCACGCTGAAGATCGCGCCATCGGACGTCGAGATCGTGGAAGACAGCTACAAGCCGGGCAGCATCAAACTCCATTTCACGGATTCCTCAGGCCGCCGCCACCGGTTCTTCCCCATCACCGACCTGGGCTTTTACGATTACGCCCAGCGGCATCGGGACAGTGGCGCGCTGGCTGAGTTGAACATCGAGATCGCGCGGCAGAAGGAAGTCTTCCTGCGCATTGGCTTGAGCCGGAGTTACCGGAGTCCGCAGGGCAAGGAGGGCTTCTGGATGCAGGCGAATGGGTTCTATACGTTTCCGACTGTGCTGCGCTACATTCGGTCGTATCCTGCACCGGAGCCGAAGAAATGACGAACACGCCCGCCAACCCGGTTTTCACCATCGGACACTCGACGCACAGCGCCGAGGCGTTCCTGGCCCTGCTGCGGCAGCACGAAGTAGCGGCAGTGGCGGATGTGCGGTCCTCGCCCTTCAGCCGGTTCAATCCACAGTTCAACCGGGAGAATCTGGAGCGGTTCCTCAAGGAGAACGGGATTCTCTATGTCTTTCTCGGCAAGGAGCTGGGGGCGCGCACGAATGACCGCTCCTGCTACGAGAACGGCCGGGTGCAATACGCGAAGCTCGCCCAAACGCCGCTGTTCCAGCGCGGACTGGATCGCGTGCAGCAGGGCGCGCAGCGGTATCGCGTCGCCCTGATGTGCGCGGAAAAGGAGCCTCTGGAATGCCATCGAACATTGCTGGTGGCGCGTGCACTGGCTCAACGCGGTCTTGCTGTGAAGCATATTCACGCGGACGGGCACTTGGAATCTCACGAGGCGGCCATCGAGCGGCTGCTCGATGTGGTTGGCGTCCCCAAGGAGGACTTGTTCCGTCCCCGGGAGGAATTGCTGGCCGAGGCGATGGCCCGGCAGGAACAGCATGTGGCCTTTGTGGACGAGTCGCAATCGGCAATGACACTCCGGGAGGACGCGCCGTGAAGGTGTTCACCATTGGGTTCACCAAGAAGCCGGCCCGGAAGTTTTTTGAGACCCTGCGGTCCTCCGGAACCAAACGCGTGGTGGATGTCCGCCTCAACAACGTCTCCCAGCTCGCCGGCTTCGCGAAGCGGGACGATCTGGAGTTTTTCTTGAAGGAGGTCTGCGGAATGGGCTACGTGCATCTACCCGACCTCGCGCCAACGCAGGAGATGCTCGACGAATACAAGAAGCTGAAAGGCGATTGGGCCACCTACGAGAAGCGGTTTCTTGATCTGATGGAGAAGCGCCGCATTGAGAACGCCATTCCCAAGGAGGTCGTGGCGGAAGGCTGCCTGTTGTGCAGCGAAGACAAACCGCACCATTGCCACCGACGGTTGGTTGCGGAGTATCTAAAGAAGCACTGGGGAGACGTCGAGATCTCGCACTTGGGATGAACGCCACCGTGAAAACGACGCGGGACCCTTGATGTTGACGTATTGGGAACGGGTGTTGAACGGGCTGGTGTATGAGCTGTATTTCCCGGAGGAAGTGCACGGGGCGGGCCTGCGCCTGTTCGAGCTGGTCGAGGCCGCGCGCCTGCCGGACGTGAACGCCCTGCCCGAAACGGAGCGCCTCCCGCGCCTGCGCCAGAAGTTCGAGGAACTCCACGACGGCGCCCACCCCCTCCGCGTCGCCCTCGACAAGCTCCAAACCCTCGACACCGTCCGCATCATCGAAGGCAAGGCATGAGCGCCCCATCCCCAACGCCCTCCTTCATCGCCTACGTGGATGAGTCCGGCGACGAGGGCTTCGTGTTCAACCCAGACGGCAGCGGCAGTTCCCGCTGGTTCGTTCTGTCCGCTGCGGTCGTCCGCCAGGCCAACGATTTGCAGATGGTTTCCTGCCTCAAGGAAGTGCGCGCGGTGCTGGGCAAGTAGCCGAAGACGCCCCTGCATTTCGTGGATTTGAAGCATGAACAGCGGGTGCCCTACATCCGACGGGTGGGCGCGCTGCCGATTCGCACGGTCAGCGTCTTGGTGTGCAAGCCGCTCATCGCGGAGCCGGAGAAGTTCCAGAACACGAAATACCTTCTTTACCGCTACGCTACGCGGCTCCTGTTGGAACGGGTGTCTTGGCTGGGCCGCGACCATCGGAAGTCCGGCGAGGGCGACGGATTCACTGAGGTCATCTTCTCCAACCGGAGCAACATGTCCTACGAGGAAATCAGGGAGTATCTGCGGCTGCTCCGCCGCCAGGCGGAAGCGAATCCTCTCCGGGTGCAAGTGGAGCCGACGGTCATTGATCCGGAGCGCATTCGCGCGGTGGAACACTCGAAGCTGGCCGGCCTGCAGGTGGCGGACGCGGTGGTGTCGGGAATCCACTTTGCCCTCAAAGTGAACCGATACGGCGAGACGGAAACCAGCTACCTTCCGCATCTGAAAAACACCCTTTACCGCCACAAAACCGAGGTGATGGGCTACGGTTTGAAGTTCTGGCCTGAGGATTTCGCCACCGTCAAATCAAGAGCCCCCGAAGCGGGGAACTTCGAGGGCTTATGAAAAACTTGGGTCCCAGGAACCGAGGATCCCACCCTTGCGGGCTGCCACTCGCGAAGAGCGGCCTCTACCTTTCCTGCGTTTACCCGCCGGCAAAGTCTGGCAATCCGGGATTGAAGTCAAGGCGGTGTTCGGACGTTTGACGCCAGATTGTGTTGGCAGCATGAAGATCACCGAGATCAGCCTTCAGGGATTCCGCGCCTTCGATGAGCCGTTCGATCTCGACCTCGATGGCGGCAAGAATCTTCTGCTCCACGGCGAGAACGGCTCAGGCAAGTCTTCGATCTACCTCGCACTGAAACGATTCTTCGAGGAGCGCGGCGACGACATCACCATACACCGCACTCAAGAACCACTCTGGTGGCTGAGAAGGACGCCCTACTCTGGTCAGCCTCATTGTACACTGCCCCGAGGTTGCCTTGCCTGAGTTTCTCCTCAAGCTCGTGCCGTGGCGGGAATCCTTGAACTAGTCGCCGGACATCAACGCCGGCAGTTTGAATCCGGGGCGACCATTCTCGAACAAGGCGCGCCCGCCTCGGACTTGCTCGTGCTGTTGGATGGCGAAGTAGAGGTCCTGCGGGATGACGTCAGAGTGGCCAAAACCGCCGAACCGGGAGCCGTTTTTGGAGAAATGGCCGTACTATT
>DLVS01000814.1 GCA_003445095.1 Verrucomicrobiales bacterium | reverse complement strand
ACCATGACCACACTGCGCCTCATCCTTCACTGCGCTGGCACTCGTACCTCTTTCTGTCCGCTCCAGCGCGGGCGGCGGAAATGCAGGACGCGGACGGCCGCGACCAGTTCGTGTGTCTGCTGGGCGCATCGCTTCCAGGAGCCTGGGCTCAGTCCGTCGACTGGACGGAGGTCATCTGGCGCGAGCCGCAAGTGCGTTATCTCCCGGCCATTTCGATTCGGGAGTGAAAGTCACCAATCTCGATCAGTTTGAGCGCAAGCAGGCGGACGGCACGACACTCATCACTCGCAAAGGATCCAACCTGCGCATCAGCGGTGAGGAAGTAAAACTCAGTTCAGATTAAGCCCTCAATCAACACTCCTCGTTCACGTTCGAATTATGAAAATGTTAATCCTGGGCCTCCTCCTGGTGCCCCTTATTAGTACCTCGACCAATTGGGCCGCCGATCTCACGGGACACAAGCTCCTCGTCACTTCCGTCCGTACGGGCGACACCGAAGTGTTCATCGCTGATCCGACCACGGGCGACCTGTTCAACGTCTCTCGCTCGCCCCAATCCGAGGACCGCTATCCGTGCTGGTCACCTGACGCGCAGCGCATCTGCTTCATGAGCAACCGTGACGGCACGACGAATCTCTGGGTCTGCCACGCAGACGGATCGGACGTCCGACGCCTGAACCGCACGCCGGCCGTTTGCTACATGCCGAGTTGGGTCAAGACGCCCGCGGGCGAACGAATCGTCTTCGGCCTGCACAGTGATAAGCCCGAAATGGCCAGCATCCGGCCCGACGGCTCTGATCTCCAAATGCTGGGCGAAGGCCACGACCCGACACTTTCGCCGGATGGAAGGACGATCTGCTACACCGGTCATCCGCCAGAGGGAGGCGTGACGGTTTACGTCATGAACTGGGACGGCTCTGATAAAAGGCGCGTGGTTCAGACGACCAGCGAAGTCGGCGCGACGTTCCCGAACTGGTCGCCGGACTCGAAACAGATCGTTTACTCGTTCCCAGTCGGCGAGGCACTGGAGCTGTTCGTCATCAATGCGGATGGCAGAGGTCAACGTCAGCTCACGACCTTCGGCGGCACCAGTGTTTGCACACCGAGTGCGTGGTCGCCGGATGGGAAATGGATTTCCTTCCGCCGCACTGACGAGCGTTACTGGAGCAACCGGGAGCGGATGCTGAAAATTTATTCCGAGAAACCGGCCGACAAACGGCCCGTTTGGGTCATCCGGCCCGACGGCACGGAGGCGACCCTCATCGAGCCGTTGCGTTTCCAAATGGCCATCGACGGCAGCCGTGCGAGTTGGAAACCTGGGAGCCGCTGACGTTGCGAGAAACCGTAGGCCCCGTTCGGTTCCTTCTACTTGGAACCCTGACCCGCGAAGGAAGAAGCAGCAAAATCAGTGCGCACGGCGCCTGGTCTTTTTTTCGCACCTCAGTCAAATGACGTGGCAGTGGCGCATCTATTCCTTGGCCAGTTTGTCCATTCGTGAGACGGCCCGCTTTCGATGGCGCTCAATCGCGTCGTTGATCAGGTCCGGAATGATCGGCCTTTTGGCGGAATCAGCCGGGAACCGAATCTCGGGGGGTAGCTGCGCCTTGAACGATGTTTCGCCGATGTGATCCTTAATTCGGTTATAATCCACGGACGGCTCAAATAAGAGGGCGCCCATTTGCATACAGTAGCTTCCGACCTCTTTGAGCAGTTCAACGTAGGTCTGGTATTTGTCGCTAGCGACTGCCCTCACGTTGCGCTCCCACTCCCGGAGTACTTGCTTGGTCTGATATGCCGAATCGAGACGATCCGCCCAGCGTTGTTCCGGACACTCTCGAAGCGCTTCAAATCGGAACGTCTTGCGGTTGAAGAGTTGGTCCAGTTCCTGAAGAAGCTCACGGCGGGCGACGAATTCCGTGCCTCCACGTAGCCGCAATTGCTCCAACCGCTTCGCCACGTTGCTCACCTCCGGGTCGTGGTAGTCTTGGCTTTGGATAACACCTCTTGCGTTATCGGAGCGCTGAATTCCCGCCTTTTCCAACTCTTTGGTTAAGGCCTCGATATCGTCCTCGCTGCTTGCTTGTCGAAGCCAGCGTCGTTGGCGCCCCAAAAGTTCCGCGATGTCTTCCGGCAGAGCTTCACGATCATCGGGCAATTCGGCGTCATCGATGAGCACTGGAATGACCCGACAATGCCGAAGACCGAATCGGATTTCGTGACGGACCCAGTCGTCCGGCTGATCAATCCGGCGACGACCATACTTGTCTTCTGCATGCAGCCAGCCTTTGCCGATGAGCACGATCAGCACCGCCGCCTGATGCAGTTTTTCTTCGAGTTCCGCGGCGAATATTTCACCGGCCTCGATCCCTCGGACGTCTAAGAACACACGCTCCTTGCCGAAGGCCTGCTCAAGCGAACTGGCAAGAAGGTCCGCGGGCCAGCCAGCATCCGTCCGCCGATAATTGATGAAAATAATTCTCGGTTCGGGTGGGAGTGCTTCAGCCATAAAGGACCTTTCCTATTGGTTACCCGAATTGTGACGGAATCTTCGTAAGCTGAGCAAGGCTGGTGTTGCCTTCGCTCTGAGTGCGGTTGGTTCAAGTTGCAATCTTCGTTTACGAGATCGGCAATCACCTATCGGTCGTGTCAACGACAACCAAGCCATAGTCGCCACGCGACGCAGTCGCCCGAGTGCTTCCGAAGCCGACTTCGCCGTTGAGAGGCTAAGAAGCGTGAATCCGAATCCAACTTCGGAATCTAACTGCGTCTCGTGCGGACACTCGGCTGGCACGGACTCTGCATCTTCAGACATCGCCGCTCGTCACCCGGTCTTAACGGACGGAAAACCGGCGGCCCTATATGAACTTTGAGACTGAGACCGAGCACGAAAGTCCCACCGAACTCGAGGCCGAAGGTGAACTCGAATCACCATTCAATGAGATGGAAGAACTGGAGCTAGCCGCCGAGCTTCTCGAGACCGGCAACGAAGCTGAGCTGGACAATTTCATCGGCCGGTTATTGCGGCGGGCAGCTGGGCCTTCGGGGCGCCTGACTTTTCGGGGGCGCTTGGGGGCTCTGTTAGCCCGGGCTCTTCGACACTGCATCAAGCACGGCGCCTTGCCGCCCCTCGGAGGGTATAAGAAAGAAGAGCCCGCCGCGCCACCACCCGACGATCAAAAGTCGAGCCCCTCCGCTGAACCGGCGCCAGCCGCCGGCGCCGCAGAAGTCTTTGGCATGGAGCTCGAGGGACTCAGCCACGAGGACCAGGAATTTGAAGCGGCGCGACAATTTGTTCGCCTCGCCGGGTCAGCCGGCGCCACTGCCGCAAATATCGCAGCGAGGACTCCGGCGGGGCAGGTCGCGCGGCGCGCGCTTTCGTTCGCGGCCCGACGTCTCGCACCTGGCCTCCTTCATCGATCCGCGGGGCCTGGGCCATGTCCCTGCCATTCCATTCGGGAAGGGCGGTGGGAACGCCGCGGCGACGAAATCATCTTACACGGATTCTAACAACGAGTGCCAAGTTGACCTGATCTCTAGGAAAGACACCTATATGCACGACATTGACTTGACCCAACCCGAGTTCGGTGAGGCCGAAGCTTGGGAAGCTGAATCCACGGAAGCCGAAGCGTTGGAGACGGAGGCGGAATCAGCCGAAGCTGAATCAGAAAGTCCGTTCAGCGAAGCCGAGGAAGAGTTGTTCGCCGCCGAGCTCCTCGAGGTGACCGGAGAGGAGGAGCTGGAACAGTTCCTGGGTCGCATGATCAACCACCTTGCCAATCGGCCTGGTCCCGTGGGTGGCTTCGTTCAAAAGGCTCGCCAACCGTTCTTCGGCCTGCTTCGGGCCGTCGCTAAGAAAGCCTTGCCCACCGTCGGCGCAGCGGTGGGTTCGGCCATTCCAATTCCAGGGGTCGGCACGGCGGTGGGAGCAGCTTTGGGCAAGTCAGCCGCGCGCCTGTTCGAGGCGGAATTGGAATCGTACGAAGGAGAAGACCGTGAGTTTGAACGCGCTCGTCGTTTCGTCCGTTTTGCGGGATCTTCGGCCAAACAAGGCGCTCGTCGCTCCTCCGGTCGAAACTCGCGCTCGGCCAGCATTCGCGGAATGCAAGCGGCCCTTCGAAAAAAGCGCCGCCAGGCCCAACGTCAACGTTCAGCGCGCCAGCGAAGCATGTCCCAAGGTTCGTCCGCCAGCTCGGGAGCCGACCAGGACGACGATAGCGGTAGCGACATTAGCGATTCGTCGGATGATTCAACAGCAGCTTCGGTCTCAGTCAACGAGACGGAGTGGGAAGGGGAGAACACTCCGCCGCCGGCCAGCGCACCGGCACCCCGGCGGGCCGGCCGCTGGATTCGTCGCGGCCGAAGTATCGTCCTGCTCGGAGCCTGAGATGCATGCGGCGTTTCACTTCTTAGAGCAGGAGGCACTCGCTCTGCTGACGCGGCTGGATCGAGTGAAGCCGTTTGCACTGCAAATGACCTCTGTTTTAGCCGCCGCCGTGTCTCCCGGAGCGCAGACAGCCATCGAACGCCACTTGGCCGATGGTCGTCGCGAGTTGCGCCAGATGGTCCGCCAGTTCCTCGCGTGGTTGCGACAGTCGGTGGATCGGCTGGTCAATCCCGCCGAGGCGCAACGGCGGTTTACTTTACTGCGGCTTCGATTCAATGCGGTCCTGTCGCAGTTCGACATTTTCGCGGACGCCTTGGTTCAGCGCAGTGAGCATGAATACGGTACGTGGCTCGGGGGACTCGACATCGTGGCGGCCGACGCACTGTCGTTGCCTGGGTTCTACGAAGCGCCGCCGGTCGTTTGTTATCTGGATCGGGGCGCTGGCGCCGCTATCCGTCGGGCACGGACCCGCCTGCCGGGCGGCGGCCAGAATCCGGTCGCTGTAATCCGAATCCCGCGAGAGCGGATGGTGGGAAGTGGGATTGCCTCGTCTCTGGTGCATGAGGTCGGACATCAGGCAGCGGCGTTGCTGGACCTGGTGAATTCGCTCCGGCCCGTATTGAGGGCAATGCAGATGAAGGGTGGGACCGAGGAAGTCGCTTGGCGTCTGTGGGAGCGTTGGCTGTCTGAAGTGGTCGCCGATTTCTGGGCCGTGGCCAAGGTCGGCATTGCTGCCACCACGGGTCTGATCGCCGTGGTTTCCGTTCCACGAGCATTCGTTTTCCGCATCAACGCCGGGGACCCACATCCGAGTCCATGGATCAGAGTTAGGTTAGGCAGTGCCGTCGGCGCCGCGCTATATCCCGATCCACAGTGGGACCGCCTGTCCGCTTTATGGGAGGCGTTGTATCCGCGCGCCGGTCTCGATCCTTCGCTCCAAGAATTGCTGGGAACGCTCGAGCAAACGCTCCCGGCCTTCGCTGGCTTGTTGGTCAACCATCGTCCGCGGTCCCTCGGGGGACGTTCCCTGGCCGAAGCATTGACGGCGGAAGAGCGCGCTCCCGACCGTTTGCGCGCGGTCTGGGAACTGTGGCGACGGGACATCTCCGCCGCTCGCTCGGCATTGCCGACATTAGCCTTTGCCGTGATTGGACAAGCCCGCGCGGACGATGCGATCCACCCCCAAGCCGAGAGCCAGTTGCTCGGACAACTTCTCACTTTTTGGGCGCTTCGTGGAACCTTGGATCTCCATGAGCTTTGTGCCGCGGCCGCTCAGGCGACGCCGCATTCCCTCCATTCTTGAATCTCCCATAACCATTCAAACATATGCCAAGCAAGATTCCTCCTGGTCATAACGCAAACCTGGCCGAACTAACGCCAGTTGACGTCGTCAACCTTCACGCCAAAGAACCGCTCAGCGTACGGCTCACACCGGCGGCCGCGCAGTCCACGAATGACCAAGCTCTGTGGACGGCGATTCGCACGAGCACGGACCTGCTGAACTTTAACGCCTACCGTGAATTCATCGATCGTGTGTTTTGCCGCGATGGCCATAAGGGCAAAGACGATTCGGCGGCGCTGGCCCAAGAACTGACCGGCCGTCGACCGTGGGCTCATGCCTTCGCCGGCGTGGACGCGTACCAAATGCTGAAAACGGCAACGCAGGCGTTCCTGCTGATCCAATGCGGGATCTACCTCCGCAAGCCCGAAGGCGGAGTGTACCAACCGCCGCCGCCTGACAGCGACGCGAACACTCCGGTCACTGACCGTGCCGGCATGGACGAGGCCACGCGCGTGGGATCCGCTTGGACCTACGAAGAGGCTTACACCGCGCTCAGTACGTATCTCGGCAAAGGCGGAACGCTGCCTTACTTGGATCGCATCGTGACGGCGCTCTTCCCGTCGGCGGACCCTGCGCATCCCAAAGCGTCCGAAGGTTCGCCGATGTGTTCCAGGATTCTCAATCATCGTTGGAGTCGTCCCCCGCTCTTAGAACTGATCTGGTCGTATTGGACGGAGGAAGCCATGGTCGTCCAAACCATTAACTCGGTCGCCCTGCGATTTCAGAATCGACGTGGGCCTGGTGAGCGGGATTCGCTAGCCCACCTCAAACTCGACCCGCTGCGGCCGCTTTCCAACTTGCTGTGGGGCTATGTTCAGGACGAAGTGAATCGACTGACCCTAGTCCGCCGCGCCTATGAATACCGACAGGCCTATGGACTAACGTTGGTGGGCAAAGCGGTGCCACCACTCGCGCCCGTCGAGGACCGCGTGAAATTCACGGAAGCCTTCAACAATCTCCTGCGGGTCTGCGCTTTCTTCTTCAAAGAAGACGACGACATGACGGTGAAGTCCGACGCCTTCCCACTCTTGAATGCGCTGAAGGAAGTTCATCTCATCCTTGCTTACGGCGCGCACAACCAGTTCGGCGACCTCACCTGGACGGCTCGCGTAGAGATGCTCATTCAGAAGTGGCTCTTGGCGCGGCCCGAATTACGCGAGTATTTGGGTGGCGCCCCAATGGTCGCCTACCCGGAAGCCTGGATGGCTCAAGTCGAGACGATGAAGGCGTTGCAAGGTTGGGGCGATGTGCAGGTGAACCACCATCGAGACCTCAGTCTGTACGGCGAGCAGATCCTGCTGTCGATCCGCTACGGCGACTGGTGGAACGTCAACAATCCCGAGCAGGCTCGAAATTGGGCGCGGTATTGGCGGCCCGAAATCCAGAGTTACACGCATTCCTACCGCGCCGCGACCGGCCAGGATCTTTCCGTGGCTCGTTCGAGTGTCACCGGTTTCACAAACCCGGCAGTGGCGTCGTCGACCGCGGGACCGCCGTTGCAAGGTCGGCGCGATTTTCGCCGCAATGGGTCACGAGACTTCCAGAACGGCAGGTACACCGGGGTCGTGTAGGGAAGCTTGCCTGCGTGCATTTTGTCTCTTTGGACAAGTTGAGGATTATCGAGCCAGCCAGACTAACACAGCGAATCAGAGTGATTATGAATAACGGTTACATCGCGACGGAAACAGACCGATTCGAGTTTGAACTGGAAGATGAGTTCGAAGCGGCGCCGCGGTCATCAACGGTGATCGAATATGACGGTGTCTTCGAAGGTGGCGGGGCCAAGGGGGGGGCGTTTGTTGGCGCACTGGCATTCATGGAAAAGCATGGACGTTGGTTCAAGCGGGTCGCGGGGACTTCCGCCGGCGCTATTACCGCTGCCTTGGTTGCCTCGGGTTATCGAGCTCGCCGTGAGTCGTCGAATGTTTATCAGAAGACTCAAGAGTCGTTGGAGGATGTGGTTTTTGGTACCGACTTCACGAAGTTCCTAGATTCGCCCAATCCTGCGACGTTCTCGGACAAAGAGATTGAGCGGAGCCTGCTCTTCAAGCTCATGAATGAGGCGCTGCCCGCCATGCTGACGACTGCCAGCCCTCTATTCGCCCCCGGCTCTCAAGCATGGAAACTTATGCCCACGTCCTTAAAGGTTCGGGCGCTCCGAGAGCTGCTGACGCGCTCGCCGGAGCTCGCGATCTCCGGATTCAAGTTGAGCCTACCGGTTCTATTTTCGCTGTTGGAGCGCGGTGGCGCCTATGCCGGTCAGGCCTTCTATCAGATCCTGAATGACAAGATTAGGAAGGGACTCCTGCAGCGCTCGCCAGGCACTCCGGTAAGTGCCGAACCGACCTTTTCGGAGGTCTTCAAGCGAACCGGAATCAGTTTGAACTTGGTCGCGTCCGACATTGGCAAAGGCCGTATGTTAGTCATGAACGAGGTCCTCAACCCGCAAATGCCCGTGGCCAAAGCCGTCCGCATGTCGATGAGTATTCCCTTCATCTTCACGCCGGTTATCAACGAGTCTGGGTGCGCGGTGGTTGATGGCGGGATGCTATCGAATTATCCAATGTTCCTTTTCCGCAAAAACAATCTCTTCGTGCGAAATTCTCCCGAGGATTTGAAACGCAAAAACATTGGATTCCTGCTCGCCGAACAAGGAACAGCTCCTAGTGGCCCGACGGCTCAGCGATGCCCCGCGACGGAATTCTCACCGGTAGACTTCGTAGGAAAGCTGATCAACACCATGATGGAAGCCTTCGATCGCCGGGTGACCGGTGACTTCACCGTCGACACCGTGCGAATCAACGTTATGGGCTTTTCGACCACCCAATTTCAGATGACGGCGAGCCAGAAGCAGGAACTCGCGAATCGTGGTTGGGAGGCGGCCGCGCAGTTCTTTAAAAAGCGTGGGGAGATTACCGCACCGGCTGCATCGCCGTATGTCGGGGGAACTCAACGAGAGATCGGTGCGGAAGCGGAATTCAGCGAATCGGAATCAGAAGATGGCGAATTCTCGGCCGAGAATTTTGAAGCCGACGAGAGATTCGAATTCGAATTTGAGGCTCCGGCTTCGACGGGAACGCCGGAGCTTGCCTTGATTCAGTGGGGCGGTCGAAGCTTTCAAGTGGCCTGCGCCATTGCACCGAGGATTGAACGCCTCCTGCATGCGGCGAAAGCGGATGGCATCAATTTGACGGTCAACAGCGCCTACCGCGATCCCGCCCAGCAAGTGGCGATGCGTCGGAGGCATTGCGGTCCCACGCAGTTTGATATTTATCAGAAGCCACCGTCCCAATGCACTCCTCCTACTGCCCGCCCCGGAACTTCCAATCATGAGAAGGGCCTGGCCATCGACTTCGGGCACAACGGAGGGCGACTCGACCCCAATGGTCCCGCTTTTGCCTGGCTCAGCCGACACGCCGCCACCTACGGACTTATCAACTACAAGAAGGAGCCATGGCACTGGTCGGTGGACGGTAACTAAGCCGTAGACAGTGAGGCGTCGGCCGCTACGCCCCGTCGGAGGGGTTCCCCATTTCTAATGACACGGACAT
>DLVS01000624.1 GCA_003445095.1 Verrucomicrobiales bacterium | reverse complement strand
CACCTCGACGATCAATGCATCGGTTGCAGTTATTGCCTGCTGACGTGCCCTTATGAGGTGCCCAAATATTCTGCCAAACGGGGCATCGTGCGGAAATGCGACATGTGTCACGGTCGCTTGGCTGATGGCGAAGCGCCCGCCTGTGTTCAGGCCTGCCCCAACGAGGCGATTAAGATCACGCTCGTTTCGATGGAGGCCCTGCGCGCCAGATTTCGAGCCGACTCGCGGACCTCAGCCAAACCTCGTTGGCTGCCTGATGCTCCGCATCCAGCGATCACGCTTCCCGCCACTCGTTACCTCTCCCGGCGAGCGGATGCTCTGCGTGCCGCAGATCATGCGGATCCTCAGCCGCAACCAGCTCACTGGCCGTTGGTGATAATGCTGGTGTTGACTCAGGCGGGGATCGGGACGCTCAGCGCGTCACTCTTTCTCCAGGAGGATGTTTCCGCCGCCGATTCCCTGCTGGTTCCGGGACTGGCCACGGTTGGGTTTGCCCTGTTTGTCGCCGGACTCGCCGCCAGCATTTTTCATCTCGGCCAACCGTTGAAAGCCTGGCGGGTGTGGCTGGGCTGGCGAACCAGTTGGCTGAGTCGAGAAGCCGTTGTGCTCAATGCATTCGGGGGTATTGCGACACTGGTGTTGGGTGTGTGGTGGGCTCGCTCTGCTGCCAACGGGCTGTCCCAGCCAAACGCGTGGACGTCCCTAATCTGGAAAGCGGGCGAGCTTTCGCCTTGGTTGTGTAGCACACCGCTTTTGTTCACGGGTGTGACCGCGCTTTGGGCGCAAACGAAAGTTTACGGTGAAACGGGGCGTCAATTCTGGCGAGTAGCCACGACGGGGCCCCGCTTTATGGGCACAGCCCTGGTAGTGGGCTCTGCGGCGACACTTGCGGTTCAACCTTCCGCAACTCTCGCCGGGATGCTGGCCAGTCTCGTCGTGCTCAAACTGGTGTTAGAGATCTCCGTCCTGAAACACGCCAACACAGACGCCGAACAATGGACTCCTCTTCGTCGTACTGCTGTTCTCCAGCTCGGCCCCCTTCGCCCCCTACTAGGACTCCGATTGCTCTGTGCCATCAGCGGCGGACTACTAGTGCCGTTTCTGTTAACCGTCGGTGCCTTGTCGCAGCGGTGGGCCGTGGGTGCCGCCGTCGTGCTTCTCGCCGGCGAATTCGCCGAACGCTGGCTCTTCTTTACCTCAGTGGCTCCTCAAAAAATGCCCGGACTCCAATCGTGAAAACTCAACCTAACTTAATACTAAGAATCGGATCCGTGGGCGACCGAATCGTTAGGAGCACGCGGCTTCAATTCTGTTTGTCATGACCTCTCGCTCCACCAACTCCCTCCTACGTCAGTGGCATGGCCCTTTAACCGCAGAACTTATCCGAACACCGGGCGAGTTTGGACTCGGCCAAGTTCCGGCACGGCTAAAGCCGTCCGCCATCGCTTCAACCGTGTGCGGATTTTGTTCCACCGGATGCGGACTCAAAGTCCACCTCCGCGATTCCGAAGCTGTCAATCTCACACCCGATCCGTCGTACCCAGTCAACCTCGGCATGGCGTGTCCCAAGGGTTGGGAAGCGCTGACACCGCTCGACGCCCCCGATCGCGCGACGACACCGCTGCTCCGAGGTGTCCCCGATGGGGCCTTCGAAGCAGTCTCGTGGGTCCGGGCAATGAATGAGTTCGTGACGCGGATGAAAGCCGTTCAGGCGCGATACGGCCCACACAGCGTCGCTCTCTTGAGCACGGGCCAGATTTGTACGGAGGAAATGGCGTTTCTTGGATCTGTGTTCAAATTCGGAATGGGCGGGCTGCATGCTGATTCCAATACGCGCCAGTGCATGGCCACTGCCCATGTCGCGTACAAGGAGAGCTTCGGCTTCGACGCGCCGCCCTACACGTACGCCGACTTCGAGGAATCGGATTGCCTCGTGTTCATTGGGGCCAACCCCTGCATCGCTCATCCGATTCTTTGGCAGCGCGTCCTACGCAACCAGCATTCGCCCGAGGTTATCGTGCTCGATCCGCGTCGAACCGAGAGCGCGATGAATGCCACCTTGCATCTGCCGCTGGCGCCGAAGTCTGATCTGACGCTGCTCTACGGATTGGCGGCGGCCCTCATTGCTCGCGGTGCCGTGCGGCGTGAGTTTGTCGATGCCCACACGACGGGCTTTGAAGAATTCGCCCAGTTCGTGCGGGACTTCACGCCGGAGCGTGTCTGCGCCGAAGCGCGGCTGGTGCGGGCAGACTTCGATCGATTTGTCGCACTGATCGCCACGCGCCAACGGGTCAGCTTTTGGTGGACCATGGGGGTTAACCAAGGCCACGAGTCCACGCGCACTGCTCAGGCGATCATCAACGTGGCCCTGATGACCGGAAACATCGGCCGGCCGGGTACGGGCGCGAACAGTATCACCGGCCAGTGCAATGCGATGGGTTCCCGCCTGTTCGCCAATGCGACTTCGCTGCTCGGTGGACGCGACTTCACGCAAGCACGTCATCGCGCAGAGGTCGCGGAGGTGTTGAAGCTACCCCCCGACCGAATCCCTACGCAGAATTCCTGGGCCTACGATCAAATTGTGGATGGCATCGAGTCGGAAGCGATCAAGGCGCTGTGGATTGTGGCAACCAACTCGTCCCACTCGTGGATTCACCAAGATCGGTTCAATGAGCTCGCGTCGAAGTTGGAGTTCCTGGTGGTGCAAGACATGTATCCTACTACCGAAACGGCTCGCCGCGCACATCTCGTCTTGCCCGCGGCCGGTTGGGGAGAAAAGGACGGCACGTTGATCAACAGTGAACGAAGGATTGGATTAGTGAAAAAAGTTCGGCGCGCGCCGGGCGAAGCGCTCAGTGACTTCGCCATCGTGCGGCTCGTGGCTGAAGCCTGGGGTTGCAGCGAAATGTTTCGGGATTGGCGATCACCCGAAGCGGCGTTTCAGATTTTGAAACGCCTGAGCGCTGGCCGGCCCTGCGATATCACCGGCATTCATGATTTCCAGCATTTGGAAGAGTCCGGAGGAATCCAATGGCCCTGGCCCACGCTCGACCCTCAAGAGTCCGCGACCGAAACGGAGCCGGCTACCGAACGCCGACTGTTTTCCGACGGTCTGTTTTTCACCGCCGACCGACGCGCGCGCTTCATCTTCTCGCCGCCGCGAG
Source organism: Verrucomicrobiales bacterium (assembly GCA_003445095.1). Taxonomy (GTDB): domain Bacteria; phylum Verrucomicrobiota; class Verrucomicrobiia; order Limisphaerales; family UBA9464; genus UBA9464. The sequence goes on along the minus strand of DLVS01000624.1, from coordinate 6,115 downwards.
GTGTGGCCGAGCCGCCCGACGGGGATTATCCCTACATCCTGCTCACGGGCCGTGGCACGTCGGCGCAATGGCACACCAACACCCGCACGGCGAAGTCCGCGATTCTGCGCCAGTTATACCCGGCCGAGTGTTACGTTGAAATCCATCCCGAAGACGCTCGTCGAATTCGGGTAAGTTCGGGGGGGCGAGTGCGAGTGGGATCGCGCCGCGCCACCTTGGAAGCCTATGCCTTCATTACGCCTACGGTTCAACCCGGGCAGATTTTCATCCCGATGCATTATGAGGCCGTGAATCGGCTCACGTATGCCAGCTTCGACCCGCACTCGCGCCAACCTAGTTACAAACATTGTGCCGTTCGGGTGGAGGCAGTTTGACAACAATGAGGGAACCGCCCTTCGTGGAGGACTGGTGACGGAAAATGGTCGGGCCATCGGTGTTGAGGGCCTGGGGACGACCCTCAAATGATTCGAGACTGCCGGCTCGATCCGCGACTCGCCGTCGGGCCGCGGATTCGGATTCCGCAGCGCTCGACCTCGGGCCGAGGTAAAGGCACCTCCTCAAAGCGGAACCCTGATGGTGACGACATCCCAGCGCCGGTTCCCCAACGAATCGTTGGTCTCCACCAAGACTGCGTAGATGCGACCGATGCCCGTCGGATCACGCTCGGCACGGACCCTAACCGATAACGGCCCGGTGATTTCAAAATCTGGCGAGAGGTCGCCACCGCCCAAACCGCTCTCTGCTTCGCTGCTGACAATACTGACGACGCGAGAATCGGCCGGGCCGTTCGAATCCGTGAAATTCGGCAAGATCGTTACCGCCACCATACGATGATCGGGCGGACGGAGTACTGGTTGATTCACGGTCAAACTCCCGAGGGCCGGGGGGTCGGAGTCCAGCTCGAGGGTGGCGCTGGCCTCACTGGCGAGGTATCGGACGTCGCGCAAGTCAACGACGGTGACTCCATCCGGCAGAGTTACCACATCACCGAAGTGCGCCGATAGATTGTACGAACCGGACGGTAGGCCCTCTAAACCCGCATTGGCATGGACCTCGTAAGACGGAGACGAGGCTAAAATATAAGAGGCGGAGAATGCTTCCAGACGGGCGCGCCCTGTGAGGTCGGTGATTGCCGCCCGGACGACATTGGTCGGACCGGTCATCACGATCATCACGGTTCGCTCGATGAGTGGGCCATGCTTGTCGGAAAGCAGCACGTTCAGGCCTCGTGTCCCGCCTGCGACAATTGAGGGGCCAGATGGGTCTAGCTCCAAATGGACGGCTGTCGGCTTGATGACGAATGGCCTGCTGGCAGAACTTGGCAAGAATCCCGGTTCACCCTGGAACGTCGCCTTTAGCTCATAGGTTCCTGGAACGCCCAACAAGTTTAAGGTCGCCGTGGCGACGCCCGCGGCGTCAGTTCGGGCAAAAACTTGCTGATCACCCAAGGAGAAGACGATTTGGCGCCCGCCCAAGGTGGGATTTCCTTCGCCATTCCAGGCAGCCGAGAATGTTACCTTGTCTCCGAAATCCGCTTCCGCCGGAGGTGAGAGGAGATTCACTGAGGTTGGATTGGATTCATCGGTCGCCCAAGCGTCATTCTCACCCGGGGTGTGATACGCGCCGAGGCGAGCGTTGAACGCCACCAGTCCAAGTCCGTTCACGGCCTGGACCGCGAATCGGACATTTCCCGGTTGAGCTCCCGATCCCGTCAGGTCGAGCTCGCCCTGCCAAAGCGTGGTGTCCGCGGTGTCTTGCACTAGGTTCAGCGACTGCCAGTTTCCGTAAAGGCTACCCTGAACCGCCGTGTAGGTGACCCATACTTCTTGGATGCCCGCGGCGGGATTGCCGGTCACGTAAACCTGGAACTTAACCTTGTTGGCCTCAACCGAAGTAAACACTCCGCTAATCGATGGAGGGCTTGAGTCTGCCGGGATGATTTGTCCCGTGCCGTCGTCTAAATCATAGGCCTGACTATTGTTGCTATAGAAAAGGCGGAAATTCACCAGCGTGTGCTTCCGGCGCATTCCTTGGGTCTCCACGGCGTGGTCAGACAAGAATTGCGCCGGCCAGGCATAGAGGCGCGTCGCGTCCGCCGTGGTTCCACAGACGGCATCGAAGTAGTTCACCGACCAGAACCGAATTGGATACAGGACGTCGGTGAGGAAGGTCGCGTGGACTCCGCGAATCTCCGTCGTGGCGGCGCCGGTCAAAGGAATCACTCCGGTTTGGTCGACATAGGTTCCCCCGCGCCATCCAACCCCGCGGAGGGTGGTGTTCGGCGCGGTGACGTTCCTGACCTCCAACGGCAGAATCGGCTCTGCTGGATTGACGAGCGTTCCATCGCCTCCCTCCAAATACGAAGCAACCACAGTGCCGCCGCCTTCGATATTTTGCAGCGTCACGGTGTGTTCCGTGAACGAGGGAACAATCGAAAGGTCGGCACTGGCCAAACCGAGGAGCTGTCCGGGATCCGCCGCTGCGGGAGTCAGGGACCCGACCACGCTGGTATCAGTCTCGACCGGCAAACGGCCCGTCGGCAGGTTAACGCTCAACATCGGCAGTCCAAAGAGGGTGGACTCCAGGAATGCTTTTTCGTGGATGCCCCGCATGACGGGGGTGGTCGCGAGATAATGTCGTTTGGCGCGCAACAAGGCTTGGCCGACGGAAACCGGGCCGGATCCGAGCCGCAGCTCGTGGGCAAATTGTAGATAAATTCGCTCGCTGTATTCGATGAAGTCGGTGTCGCCATATTGATAACCCGTGCCCGCGACCAAAGTGGCCTGGCGCCGGGCTGCGGCCTGAGCCCAGTCGGGTTGTGGCGTCACCAGGGGAATGCCTTCTAAATCCACCGCGCTGTAGCCGGAATGGCAACCGGCACTGATCAAGATCGAGTTCTTAAAGTCCGCCTCCGCCGCTTCCAACTCCGCAGCGATAATGTAGGTGACATAGTCTGCCGCCAGCGCGCTGAAGGCGCTGAAATGCCCGGCCAGAAAGACGAGATCGTGCCGAGTCCCGAGCAATGATTCCCGAAGTTCATTCGCAGTCCATCCATTGGCGGGGGCGATGGTCGCCGCGTCGATCAGTGTGTCGATGCTTGTCCCCATACCTGCTTCGAACTCTTCTTGGACCTTGGTGGCGACATCCGAGAGAAAATCATACCCAGTGACAAGCGCCGATGTCGGCGTGGGAACGACCCCGTTCGGAGTGTCCAGATACGCCTGAATCATCCCAATGATTTCGGTAGACGTTTCTACTAATCGGCCGGCCGGGATTTCAGGTAGCGGCAGCGTCGCGGACTTCAGCTCAAGGCTGCACGAGGCGCCGTAGGCATCTTGGCCCAACACGTAATTAAGGCGAAGACTGGCCTGCGACGCCGTGAGCTCTTTCATTGGTGGAATGTAATTCTCCTCCGGCCCGAGTAGCGCCTGGTCCGGGTAACGGAAGAACGGGATGACTCCGTCATCACCGATCAGCACGACATTCTCGATCGGGTTTAGCGCGCGCCACTGGCGAATGACTTGATGGATTTCGCCCGCCACTAAATTCTTGGCGAACGGGCAATCCACGTTGGCATCCGCCTGAACGTTGAGCCATTCGACCCGCGGATAGGCGCTTAGGTCGATGATTCGGCCGTTGACCTCTGGGCGGGCCGCTAATGCATCCAACTTGGTCACCAACGTTGCCTTAGTGCCGTCGTCGCGGATTCGAGCGAGGTCGGTCAGAATTAAAGTGCGGTAATCGCCGTCCACCGCCGCTGGGCCCTGACCGAGCTCGGGCGGAGGAGTCAATTGTACGTTTTCGCAAGCCCCGGTGAGCACGTACACGGTCAGTTGGAAAGGTGCTCCTGGATCGAACACTCCGTTCCGACCCCGGACTCGCACATAAAACTCCCCGGTGCTGTTCCAGGTGTTCGCGACGAGACCTTCATTGGCGTTTCCTCCGAAAGCGGACACGGCGATAACACTTCGAATCTGGGCTTCAGAGAACGCCGCCGGGCTAAAGGCAGCGGGCGAGTAGGCGGCGGGTGAAAACGCGGCTGGGCTATACGCAGCGGGGGAAAAGGCAGCGGGGCTGAACGCGAATGGGCTGAACGCTGCCGGCGAGAAAGCCGCGGGTGCGTACGCATCCGGGCTGAAGGCCGCTGGTGAAAAGGCTGCGGGACTATACGCCGCCGGTGAGAATGCGGCCGGTGAGAATGCTGCGGGACTGAACGCAGCCGGGCTAAAGGCGGCAGGTGAAAACGCCACCGGACTAAACGCGTCGGTTGAAAAGGCCGCGGGGCTGAAGGCATCCGCGGCAAATTGGGCCGTCAACAACGGCAGGTCGCCGGCCTGGTTGACTGCCTCCAAGTACGCTTGCTGGATATCCTTAAACAGCACCAGATCGTAATTCTGCGGTAGATCCGTCAGCAGCGCGAAGACTCGTTCTCCAGGCCTCACGCTAAACCGAAACCAGCGCGATTGATCGAATGAGCTGACGCACTGGCTAAAAGTCGCCTGAAGGATTCCCGGGCCGCCGTCGGTGAGATTCAGGGGCCGAGCCGCCACCCAAGAAACGTTGGGGTTATCTACAACCCGCACGTTGAAGGTACCAGTCGCCTTGTTCCCCGCGATGTCGGTTGCCGTGACGGTGACTTCATGATCGCCCGGCCCGAGGAGCGTTCCTGCCGGGGGATCATAGATGAGAGTGACTGCGCCGGGACGATTATCCACCGCCGTCGCGGGTGCGGCGCTGTAATCCACCGCTTGCTGGCATTGACCGTCCGCCAGCGTCAATAGGTAGTCCGCAGGCAGCGTGAGTACCGGAGCTTCTCGGTCGTTTGCTTCGATGGCGTTGCGGTCAATCGAGACCTTGAGCGCCGCGCTGCGGTCCGGAGCCAGGTACGCTTTCCGTGAAGTGCCCGTAAACGTGGAAGCGCCCCCGCCAAGTCCCCAATCGTGCTCAGTCGCGAGATGGCCGCCGTAAGCGATGACGACGGTGCGGCTGCCGGAGCGGGCCGTGCCGGCCACCGTAAAGGTTACCAAAATGTCTTTAACTCCACCAGCCAAGTCATAACTCGGACTGACACTCAACTGGCTTATATTGTAAGTGGTAAATTGGCCTGGCTCTTGAACGAATCCCTGAACCGGGGGCGATAACGAGGTGTCGATGGGGATGGGCCAGGTGAGTGGTACTCGTTGATTGGCCGGCAGCGTTATCCCAGCCAGAGGCTGAACTCCGGCTTCCGTGGCGTCAAACGAGCGGAGGTAGTCAAAAAAATGACCGGTTCCGCCGCTCGAGAAATCGTACTTGATGCGGACGGTATGGACCGAGGCCGCAGGGAAGTTGGCGACGAATCGCAAAGGAATCACCTTTCCTTCGCCGTAGTTGGCCTTGGTGGGGGCGAGGCTCGTCGTCCAGGCAGGAGATTTATTCTGCCAGCCCTGAAAAAGCCTAGGGGAGCTGTTGGCGTGAGTAACGACACGCGGGGTGACCAGCAGGACGAATGCAAAAACAAATCTGAAAAGCCTCATAACGAACGTGAAAAATGGCCTCCTGAATCAGAAAACCAGGTTCGACGCTACGGACGGAAGGCCGGGTGTCAACGGCGCATTCCGTTTAGCTCGCGGTCTCGAGTTCAAGGCCGGAGCTCCCAGGCCCTGTGAAGCCTGGCCTTGCGGAGCTTTCCGCTACTTTGCCAGCCAACTTCGCGCGAGGCCTCAGTTGAGTCCATGGATCGAGAAAACCCGATGGACACCGGGGTAATCGGCCAACGCGAACCGGTGGTCACCAGCCTCCGCCCTGCGCAAAACTCGAAGGGAGTGTGCTACTTGGCGGCCGCGTACAACGCGGCGACCGCGTTCCAGTCGACCAGGTTCCAAAATGCCTTGAGATAGTCTGCCCGCTTGTTCTGATACTTGAGATAGTAGGCATGCTCCCAGACATCCACGCCGAGGATTGGTTTGCCTTCGATTCCTGAAACCGCCTTACCCATGACGGGCGTGTCCTGATTGGGAGTGGAACCAATCTCCAATTTGCCCGCATTAACAACCAGCCAAGCCCAACCGGAGCCGAAGCGGCCCACGCCCGCCGCTTCGAACTTGGCCTTGAAGTCGTCGAAAGTTCCGAATCC
>DLVS01000838.1 GCA_003445095.1 Verrucomicrobiales bacterium | reverse complement strand
GCCTCCACTGGCCACCAGGGCCTTTTCGACACTGCGGATATTTCCAGAACCGTAGTCTAGGAGGGCGAGCATAACTTAGCCGTGTCCATGTAATTGAATTGGGGAGCACGCCCGCCCCGGCCGTCGTGGCGGGCGCCTCGCCCGCCACACCGAGGCGCGTCACTGCGAACCAAACGGTGACTACTCCACATGCCCAACGCGGACGGCGAGGCTCCGTCCGCAACGCCCGGGGCGGGCGTGCTCCCCAAGCCAACTGCATCATTCCAGCTAAGGTCGGTATCCAAGGTGGTCACGGGAACACCCTGAAGAATCGCCCCGGACATCCCGATCACGAGAAACCGAATGCTCTCCGTTCGGAGCGACTGAACAAGCCGTGCGAGTGGAGGAAGTTTTCGTTCATTTGCCAGCGTTCGTCCGGCGTCGCTGCGAGCGATCAGGCGATCAGCCATCGTTCGTCTCCGGACAGTCCCTTGAGCGGGCCCAGTTTTGCGGCGAGGCGCGATCGACGATTCACGGCGGGACTGTGATGCGTTTATCAATTGAGGCAAGCCGGGATGGACCTGGAGTGTCGCTCAGTCTTTCGCAGCTAAATACGCTCGACACTTTCTGACTCGACCTCGCGCAGCTCTCGCTCCGTCTTCAACCGTAATTGGCCACACGCGGCCTCGATGTCGTGACCCTTTTCTAAACGGAGCGTGGCGGTGACGCCTTGGGCCTCGAGCGCCGCCGTGAACGCTTGGCATTCCTCTTCGGGCGGTCGTTCCCACGGCAGTCCGTCGACCGTGTTGTAGGGAATGAGATTTACTTTGGCGTGCAGCCGCCGAGCTAGATTTCCCAAGGGCGTAACCTGATCCAACCCCGCGTTCACACCCGCGATGAGAATGTACTCGAACGTGATCATCTTCCCCTTCCGTGCGACGTAGTGCTCACAAGCGCTGACCAGCTCGGCCAGGGGATACTTGCGATTGATAGGCATGATTTGAGTGCGAACCGAATCCGTGGCGCCGTGGAGAGAAATCGCGAGGCGGAACTGTAGGGGATCGTCCGCGAGGTCACGAATGCGTGGGACGATCCCACTGGTCGAGATCGTGATTTTCCGGGCGCCAATGCCGCCACCCCAGGGCGCATTGAGAGTTCGCAGCGCGGTCATCAGGTTTCCGTAGTTGGCTAACGGTTCCCCCATACCCATCACTACGATGTTGCTGACGAGGCGATCTGGAGCGGTTGGCCTGGACGATGGCGAGCCCGCGGGAACGCTAGCGTCGGTCGTGGGTGGCGCGGATCGGTCCGCGGCCACATTTCCGGCGTTCCATCGCTCCACGGCCAAGACCTGTCCGGCAATCTCGTGTGGTTCCAAATTGCGTTTCCATCCATCGAGTCCACTGGCGCAAAAACGGCATCCGTAAGCACAACCTACTTGGGTAGAAATACACAAGGTGTGGCGATCGCTCCGTTCGCCGTAAAGTGCTGGGTTGGCCGGAATCAGAACGCTTTCGATCAAACTGCCATCGATGAGACGCCAAAGGATTTTCTGGGTCGAATCGCGAGCACCTTGGACTCGGACGATTTCGGGCAAGGCGAGTCGATAGGTAGCGGCGAGTTTTTGACGCAATGTCTTGGGAAGGTTGGTCATCTCTTCCCAGGCGGCCGCCCGCCGCGCGTAGAGCCAGCCCAACAATTGGTCAAGCCGGTAGCCGGGCTCGCGCCACGCGGCAAACTGAGCAGCGAGCGCCTCACGGGAAACGTTGCGTATGTCTGGCAGCACGGGCCGACTCTAACGCAACAACGGAAGCGCGGCGAACTCGGGCGATGAGGCCGCGGTCGTTGCTAGTCGGTCAGCAATTTCGCGTCCACGAGCCACGTGAACTCACCGTTAGTACCAAGCCAGGTTCAATGGCACGTCGGCTCGCTTCCACGCCTTGGCAAACTGACGATCCACGTGCGCGGCGAGGTCCGCTCGGTTTTGACGGCGAAGGGATTCGGCGAGTCCAAAGAGGCTCCAGCCGTTGCGTGGAAATTGAGCCAGGTCCGCTCGGAATACCTTTTCAGCTTCGGCGGGCTGCCCCGCGGCCAACAACACCGCGCCTAAGGTGGGACGGATAGGAATCGGCCAGAAGGTCGGTTCCATATACGGCAACGCCTGCTCGGCTTTGACCGCTTCTTGGAGCTGCGCGATCGCTCGGCCGTAGTTCCCCTGGGCCGCAGCCACTCGGCCCGACAGCCAGAGATCGGCGACGTTGAGAACGCCCGAAGCAGGGAATTGGGGCACATCGAGTTTCCGCGCCTCCTCGCTGTGGGTGAGTTGAGAGAGCGCCGCCGACTCGGCCTGCGCCGCGGTCACATCACCCTTTGCGGCCAAGGCAAGTCCTCGCGAGAAATGCCAAAAAGCCCGATCCACCAAGAAATCATTGGTCGCTGGCGGTCGGGGAATTCCCAGGATTTCATCCCAGTGGCCAAACCGGGCCGCGGTAATCCACGGGAGATGCCGCAGCCGGGGAGCTTCGAGGGCTTTGCTCGTGCCGCAAACGTTATCGAGGGCATAGTCCGAGGCCTTTCGCGCCGCCTTCAACGCGTCCTTACTACGTCCTTCCATGAGCAGGGCATACCACAAAAAGTGAAGATTATGTGGATAGTACACGCCGGGATAGAAACCCTCGGCTCGCGCCCGCCGCAGGTAGGCTTCGTCGGCCTTGGCCGCAAGTTCGTTGGCTGTTACCGCATCCTCGTAGCGGCCCACTCGCATATATATGTGCGCCGGCATATGGACTAAGTGACCGGCGGCCGGGGCGAAGCGAAGCAAGCGGTCCGCCGACGGCAAACCCCACTCGGGAGACGGACCCGCTTCCACGGCGTGAATATAAAAATGATTCGCGCCGGGATGATTGGGTTCGCGCGCCATTACGAAGCGTAACGCCGTCAAGACTTCCTCG
>DLVS01000622.1 GCA_003445095.1 Verrucomicrobiales bacterium | reverse complement strand
GGTCAACTTGCTGACCGGTGCCGACGTCATCGGCCAGTTCCATCACGTAGTAGAACGCGTGCTCAGTCCGGCCGACTTGGAGGATGTCCACCAGGCCGGGATGGGCTCGGGACAGCGGCTCGAACTTGAGGATGCCGTTGAACTCACGTTCGAAGGGGCGTGCGTTCTGGAACGAGGCGCGCTCGACAATCTTCACCGCGCGGTACGTGCCCATCACGTTGCGCGCGAGCCAGACCTGGCCGTAGGATCCACGGCCCACACAGACCACCAGTTGGTGATCGGGAATGACGATCAGCGGGGCGTCGTCGCGAATCCCTTCGGTCCCGCCTTCCCGCCGTGTGACTTCTTCGATCGCCTGCCGGATCGCGGTCTGCGCCGTATCACTGCGCGTGCTGTCGTCGGGTGGGGGCATGAAATGAGGGGGCAGGGGTGAGGGATTAGCGGCGTGAGGTGCCCGAAGGGGTGTCTTAGAAATGCGTTCGAGATACTCCTGCGGGACGAATATCGCTCCGCTTTGCGGACGGAGCGCGGATTTCAATCCGCAGGGGCGTCATTCTCTGGCGCAGCGTGGGGCGTCTCTTGGGCCCTCGCCCGCGGTCGCGGTCCTGCGGGATAAATCCCGGGCTCCACTTCGCGGACGGAGCGCGGATTTCAATCCGCAGGGGCGTCATTCTCTGGCGCAGCGTGGGGCGTCTCTTGGGCCCTCGCCCGCGGTGACGGTCCTGCGGGATCACTCCCGCGCTCCGCCGTTCCCCAAAGGAGCTACGCCATTTCATAAAATAGGTGGCGACCATCGAAATTCGGCACGTCGTGGGCGCCCGCATCAGCAACCGGCAATAGGTCGCCGAGGAGGGTCCGCGCCGGCGCACTGATCAGCGAGGAGCATTTGAGCGCGCCGGCGAGCTTTTCCATACGAAAGGTGAAGTTGACTGCCGCGCCCGACAATCCCTCCTCGCCGGGCATCCCGACGCCACCAATGGCCACTTCTCCATGGTGTAAGGCCATTCGGAATTGCGGTTCACTTCGGCTCCTTCGCAGGTTGAGCTCGCGCAGCGCGCCGGAAACCAAGGCGGCGGAGCCGGGACGATCGATCCAGTACGCGAGAAATCCGTCTCCCGTGTACTTGTTGAGACATCCCCCGGCGGCTTCGATTACTTGTCGGCAACTGTCAAACCAGTGCTGCATGACGACGGGAACGCGTTCGGGCGGTAGCCGCCGGGCCATCTGAGTCGAGCCTTCCACGTCGGCTACCAGCAACCAACAGTGGTGGGTTCGCACCTCGCCCAACGTCGCCGCCGTAAGCGAATGCTCAGGGCGCGGTCGAGCGGGTCCGTAGGGCTGGTGGAAATTGAAACTCGAGTCGCCTAAGGAGAGGCGGTCACCGTGAAAGAGCCGCGTCCGTTGGGTGAGCCGGCGGCCATTCAGAAATGTGCCATTGGCGCTCCCCAAATCGCTCACATAATACTCCTGTCGCCCTTGTAACTGGATAAGGGCATGCCGGCGCGAGATCCGGTCGTCAGAAAGGGGCACCTCGTTGCCTGAGGAACGGCCAATCGAACAAGTGCCGCCCAGCGGGCGCCGCGTGCCGTCGGAGAGCTCTAGCCATACCAACTCGGTGGGAGCGTCGGCGGCGTTCGGAGGGGTGGGAATGGGATCATCAGCGAGGAGGCTCATAGGAATTGTGGCAGCATTCGCCAGAAGTTTGGAGTCAGATTCCCTCGTCTTGGAGGCGTCGGAGTTCACGTTTCACCAAAGTACCCACCTTGAAGCGGGCGTAATAAACCTTGGCCAGGTTGACCTGAAGGCGCTGGGCAACTCGTCCCGCCGACCAACGACGAGTCGCGAGCAAATGAAAAATCTGAAATAACTCGGGTTTGACGCGAGCCTTCACCCGATCGAGGGCACTTTCGAGAAGGTTCTCCTCCCACTCGCGGTTCCACTCGGCTTCGCAGGCAGCGGCAGCAGGGTCGGGAATGCGGTCAACCGTGTCTGTGCCGGAACTGGTGTCGTCACTTCGGAGCGGCTGGTGGGAGACGCCTTTTCCGCGCTTGCGGAATTGGTCGGTGATTCGCCACCGCACAGTGTTCAATAACCAAGCCCGGAACGAACCTCGCTTCGGATCAACCTTAAAGTCGGCGATGTTTTTCGCCACCGAAAGGATGGTTTCCTGAACGACTTCTTCCGCCTCTTCATTGGAAAGGCCAGCCTTCATCGCGGTGGAATGGATAAGCCGCCAATACGTGTCGAAGAAGTCGCGCCAGCTTTGGTGGTCCTGCCAGTCTTTGAGCCGGCTGAGCAGGCTATAGCGGGTGGCCTGGACTCGGGCGGCTTCCGGACGGTCGGAAGGGTTGGGAGGCGCATCAGGCATCGTGGGGCAAGCTTCCACAGGAGAATACACGAACGGTCCGGAGGATTTTTCTAAAAAATACTTCAGAATTTGTGATTCGCCGCGAGCAAGTTGCGGGCAGATGTCCGCAGCGGGGTTCCGGAGCCTAGAATGATACGGGGAGTTTTCCCAAAGTGCAGAACCGGTCGGCAAAATCCAGTGCAGCCCGGTTTCGTCGCAGTTGAGGCGAAAGCCTTTGAGGTAGTGCAGTAAGCCGCCGGAGAATCATTGGCCTTCTGCTGGGGCAAGCGGCGCGCCGAGGTAATTCGTCGATTGGGATGTCGAGTCGGATCAAATCGATCGCGGGTGGGTGGGGCGGCAGGATCTCGGATTGCGGCGCCGAGGGTGACCGACACTACCTGTCCTTTACTGATGGCTTGTCGCCGACGGTGAAATTTTCGGTCGCGGCCCGTTGTGGAGCTCGACGCAGCACGCCGGCGGGAATCGCCTAATCGTCCAAGGCAGCCCGCATCGCAGAGAACAAATCTGACCCCGCTTCACTCGCCACCGGATTAACGCCTGCGGTCTCGGCGTCTTCGACGCAATCTTCCGGCAATTCTTTTAGAAAGGGCGACGGATGGCACGGCATCACTTGGCCATAACGCTTTCGACCCAGACAGTGCGAGATTCGCAAGGTTCGCTGGGCGCGAGTGATTGCGACGTAGAAAAGCCGGCGTTCCTCATCAAGGGTTCCTTCCACTTTCGAACGGGAGTGCGGCAACAAACCATCCTCGACTCCGACGATCTGCACGTGCCGAAACTCGAGACCCTTGGCGGCATGAATCGTGATGAGCGTTACTTGGTCTCCAGTGTCTTGATCCGCTTCGCGCTCTTGGTCCAACGACAATTGTTCGAGAAACTCAGCGACTCGTTCGCCCGGATGGCGGGACACGCGCCGTCGGGCCGCCGGGCGAGCCAGCACGGGAGCGTCGGTTGACTCACTCGCGGACTCGGGTCGCGACGACGGGACGATCGCCTCGGACAATTCACGTTGGACCACCACGCCACTCGGATCATCTAACTCCGCCAGCAATTCCCACACATTGCGCCAACGACTTTCGGCCGCCTCGGCCGTCTTCTCCAAGCGGCGTAGCTCGGCCTGAAAGTTAATCGCGTTGAGCCACTCTTCCGCCCAGTTCCCGAGCGACAGCGGCTCTTTCGCCTCGAGCGGGGCCCGCGTCGTTTCGATGAAATGGACGAACTCGCGAATCGCTTCGCCAGTTCGGGCCTGAAACCGGCCTTGCACATCCGTGTGTCGCATCGCGGTGAAGACGCTGCTCTTGCGTTCCTGGCTCGCTGCCAGGAGGCGCTCCATCGTCACGTCGCTCAATCCGCGGGCCGGAGTATTGGCAATTCGCAACAAGGCCACGTCATCGTGCGGATTGAGCAACGCCCGCAAGTAAGCGAGAAAATCGCGAATCTCACGGCGGTCGAAAAAGCTTTGCCCGCCGATCAATCGGTAACGAATGCGCAACTGACGCAGCGCGGTTTCCAAGGGGCGCGCCTGGATGTTGGTGCGGAAGAGAATCGCCTGGTCACCCCACCGCACACGCTGCACCAGACGCGCGTCTTCAATGTTCTGCGCGACCGTCTTGGCTTCCTCTTCGTCGGTGTCGAAACACTGGAGGAGTATCTTCTCCCCTTCGCCTTGGGCTGACCAAAGTTGTTTGCCGCGGCGCCGAGCATTGTGGCGGATCACGGCGTTCGCGGCGCGAAGGATTACATTCGTCGAACGGTAGTTTTGTTCGAGCTTGATGACCTTCACTTCGGGGAAGTGCTTTTCAAGGTCCAGCAGGTTGGCCACTTCGGCCCCGCGCCAGCCGTAAATCGACTGATCGTCATCGCCCACCACACACAAGTTCCGCGATTCGCAGGTCAATGAGTGCACCAACTCGAACTGCGCGGAATTGGTGTCCTGGTATTCATCGACCATGACGTACCGAAAGCGTTCCCGGCAGCGCTCCAAGGCCTCGGGATGTTCTCGAAATAAGCGGAGGACCAGCAGGATCAAGTCGTCGAAATCGACGGCGTTGCAGGCGTGGAGCGCCGATTGGTAGCGGCCCACGACATGTTCAGCCAACGCGCGGACGTTAGGATTCGTGAATTCCGCCGCCCGGGAGCCGCCGTTACGAAACTTGGAGATGAGGGCCAGAACGGCGGCGGGGTCAGTCTTTTCGCCTCCGTTTTGAATGGCGGCGAGGATCTTCTTGATGGCCGCAAGTTGATCCGATTCGTCGTAGATGACGAAGTTGCGTTTGTATCCCAGCTTTTCGATGTGCTGGCGAAGAATTCGAACGCACAGAGAATGAAACGTGCAGAGGGTTGGTCGCTCTGGCGGTTCGTTGTCGCGAGAGGAGGAGCGGGCGCGCGGGAGCATTTCGTTCACGCGCTGTAACATTTCGCGAGCGGCCTTGTTGGTGAACGTGACCGCGAGTACCTGGCTGGGGCGGATTCCCCGTTCGATCATGTGAACGATCCGGCACGTGATGACCCGCGTCTTGCCCGTGCCGGCGCCGGCGAGGATCAGCACCGGTCCGCGGTGGGTCACGGTGGCCTCGCGCTGTTGCGGATTGAGGGAATCGAGATCGAACACGGGCGGCGGAGCATGCCGCGGACAGCCGGCGCGGCAAGCGGAAGTCGGATCCGGGCGGCGGGTGCGCGTTGCCTCAATGTTCCGTAAACCAACGGTGGCGGATCGAAGGTCGCCGAGCGTCGCGGAGTACGCCGGTCCTCCGGGGTTTTTTAGACTGCCAGGAGGATATTGTGTGGAGCTGACCCGTCGTCGGCATCTTGCGCGCCTTTCAAAAGCGGTAGCGTCGAAGACTTCGCCACCGCACTCCATAGGAACGGAGTGGACCGGTGTAGCTTAAATCCCCAACCCTTAGCCGCGATGCATTCCGTTCCGTTGAAGGACTTGGTCAAGTACTGCCAACGCCGCCTTAAGCCGGAGACTTTCACGGACTACGACCGAGCGGAGAATGGGCTCCAGGTGGAAAACTCGGGCTTGGTCACTCGCGTTGCCGCCGCGGTCGACGCATCGCGCGCGACGATTGAGCTCGCCTTGGCCGCAAGGGCCGACTTCCTTTTGGTTCACCACGGGCTTTTCTGGAGCGCGACGATTCCGTGGACCGAACGACGATACTCGCTGCTGCGCCGGCTGATTGAGGGCAACCTCGCGGTGTATTCGCAGCATCTGCCGCTCGATGGCCATCCGGAGTTGGGTAACGCCGCACAGCTTGCGCGGGCGCTGGGTTTGAAGCGCCTCCAGCCCTTCTTTGAACACAAAGGCGCGCACCTTGGGGTTCGTACCACGCTGGCGAGGCCGATGGCGCGAACTGAACTCGCCGAGCGGCTCGAGCGAATTCTGGGATGTGCTCCCACGGTGCTTCCCGGGGGAAAGGCCACGTGCCGCAAAATTGGAATCTGCACTGGCGGCGCGGGCAGCGAATTGGCCCAGGCGGTCCTGGAAGGGGTGGATACTTTTATCACGGGTGAGGGCCCACACTGGACCTATGCGCTCGCCGAGGACTTTGGCATTAATGCGTTTTACGGCGGGCATTACGCAACGGAGACTTTCGGAGTGAAGGCGCTCGCGGCCGAGCTTAGCCGAAAGTTCCGTCTGCCGTGGGAGTTTCTCGATCACCCCAGCGGGTTGTGAGCCGGGTCCTCCGGCCGATCGCCCAAACCAATGCCGGGTAACCGTCACCAAACAATTCGCCACCGCACTCTGGACTTGTCGTTCGGACGATTCGGCCCCAAATGAAGTGGGTGCGGTTTTGGTTTCGCAGTTTACTCATCATCCAATTATTGGCCGCAGGAAGTGTGAGCCAGGCCCAAATCGATCCTGACCGACGCCAAATCGTGCAGGTTGGATATGATCAACCCCTGGAGGGGCGCGGTCCCTTGGCGGCGTACGCCTACTTCTATTGGAACGAACCCAGCTACCCTTGGACCAATACCACGTTGCGCGCCGTGATTGCGCCGACGTACATTGATTCGGAGTTAGGATTCAAGGATCTCCTCGGCCCGGGCACGTCGGTGGGGGTGGGGATTACAGGCGGCGGCTTTTCGGATAGCTATGCCGAAGTTCGCCAGGGAAACCTTTACGAAGATCAATCATTCTTCGGGGCCTCGATGGGCATCAACGCCTCAATTTACCATACGTTCAATCCGAGGGAGCCCGGTGAGCGGCCAACGTCGCTGATGGAGGTTCCGCTTCAGTTCATGCTGAGGAATTCGTTTCAAGGAGCGTTCTTCAGCGATGAAAAAGATACCTCCCCCTTTTTCGTGCTACCCGAGAACCAGCCCTACTACAACGTGCGGACTGGCTTTCGCTGGGGCGGACGCGAGCCGTTGCTGTATCCCGACGCCGCGTTCGAGATCTCGGGTTGGTATGAACTCTCCGAGCGCTTCAAACCCGGTCCGTACGGATTTGCCGGAGATCGGAGCATTACGGCCAGCCCGCAATTGTTCTGGGGCCGAATGCTGTTCATCCGCAAGTTCACCAACCAAATTCGGTTGGAATTCAGCATCACCGGCGGCGGGAGTAAGGATGCCGACCGATTTTCGGCCTATCGACTGGGCGGAGCGCTTCCGTTGGGCGCGGAGTTCCCCTTGATGATCCCCGGCTATTACACTCAGGAAATTAGTGCGACGAGCTTCGCCCTCGTGAGTGGTTACTTTCAGTATCCGATCACCGAGGACGGCCGTTGGGAGATAGGTGTGCTGGGCGCCGCGGCCAACGTGCGGTACCTGCCGGGATTCAGTCTCGGCAAACCATGGAATAGCGGTCTTGGCGGCGGCTTCAGCTATCATTCGCCCGCCGGCAATTGGCATATCCTGGTGGGCTACGGGTATGGGTTCAATGCGATCCGCAATGGCGAGCCCGGCGGGAGCAGCATCGGCATCGCCATGCAATATGACTTCCTCCAGGACAAAGGCCGCATTTTTCGGCGCATCTTGAACAACATGGGGCCTTCCAATTGGCGTGGGCTTCTGCCCTGAGCAGCCGGGGTTCGGCGACGGGTTGCCTACAACCTCCAAAGGTCCCACCGTCTCCGGGTGAAATTACTTCTGGCTGGAGTGTCGCTCGTCGCTGTCACGGTCTTGGCAGAGATTCCCGAAAACCTGGTCGTCGAGGGTGTGCCGACGGTACCGGAGGATTTGAAGCGTCAAGTCCGCCCGTATCTCGAATTCCGGCTCGCCGGATTTCAGTCCTGGCATCCGCAACGACGGGAAATCCTCATCACTACCCGTTTTGCCGACACGCCCCAACTTCACTTGGTCAAGCAGCCCGGCGGCGCTCGGCGGCAGCTCACCTTTTTCTCCGAGCCGGTTGCTGGCGGAAGTTTTCGGCCGAAGACCGGCGAGTATATCGTGTTCTCGCAAGACACGGGAGGCAGCGAGTTTTTTCAACTGTACCGGTTCGACCTCACTAATGCTCAAGTCACGCTTCTAACCGATGGCAAATCGAGAAACACGGGTGGGGCTTGGGCTGAGTCGGGAAATCAACTCGCGTACACGAGCACGCGCCGCAACGGCAAAGACAACGA
>DLVS01000349.1 GCA_003445095.1 Verrucomicrobiales bacterium | reverse complement strand
GTCCGGGTCCTGGCCAAGCGCCTGCGACGGATTGAAAAGGACATGAGCGGTGATGCTCGCACCGAGTTCGCACGGTGGATTCCCGACGGAGACATCGGTGCATTCGCTGGCAAACTGCCGACGCTTATCAAACAGGATTTCACCGGCACGATGAAGCTCCTGCGGGACGAGGAATTTCAGAAGCTGTTGCTCGAATACCAGCGCGCTCACGTGCCATTCTTAGTGGGCTATGGAGTAAGAGACACGGTCACTTCCGAAAAAATCCAACGCTTCGGGAGCTACGACACGGCCGAAGGTTACCTGGATGCCTTCTCTCGTTTCGTGAAGGAAAACTCGGACAAGGTGGACGCCTTGAGCATCCTGCTGATGCGACCGCGCGATTGGAGCCCGAAGGTCCTCAATGAACTGCGTCGCACGCTCACGCAGAACCATTTTGACGAGCGCAAACTTCAAGAGGCCCACCGGGCCGCCCACCACAAATCGTTGGCCGATGTGATCTCGATCGTCAAACACGCCGCGGCAGCGCAAGAACCCGTGCTAACCGCCGAGGAACGGGTGACTCGCGCGCTGGAGAAATTGGCGGGTCGGCACACCTTTACTTTTGAGCAAATGCAATGGCTTTCACTCGTCCGCGAGCAACTCATCAAGAACCTGACGATCGAGGAAGAAGACTTCGACAACACGCCCTTGCTGCAAGGTCGGGGCGGCGCGGCCAAAGCGAAGCGAGTTTTTGGCGAATTGAAACTATTCGTCGCCGAGCTAAATGAGGCGGTGGCCGCGTGAGAATTCTTCCTGTGACCTGCGGCTTTGGAGAGAATCAGCGGGCCGAGGAATCGAGTTGAACAATGAAACGGTCCGCTAAACCAACTGCGTTCCGAAGACCCGGCCTTTCCGGTTACGCCCCGTTCTTATCGGCGGTGAAGAACCGCATTCGCGCCGCCCAAGTTAAAGCTACGCTCGCGGCCAACGCAGAACTGATCCGTCTCTATTGGGACATTGGCCGCGCCGTATCCGCGATACAGAAGAAGGAAGGTTGGGGCGCAGGAGTCGTCCCCCGACTCGCGCGCGATATCGCCAACGACTTGCCCGAAGTAAAAGGGTTTTCGGAGCGAAACCTCGGGCGCATGATTGTTTTCGCGCGCGAGTATCCTGGGCTGATGGAGGTATCGCCGCAGGTTGCGGCAGAATTGAAAGGATCCGAAGAGGAGTCTTCGCCCCCGACCGTAGGGACAGCTTTGGCAATTCTGCCGCAAGCTGCGGCAAAAATTGAAGGGCGGGAGATTCCATCGACGCAAACGGCCAAGCTGACGGGGTCGGACGACAGAACAAGAATCGAGCAACTCGCTGAACAAGTGCCATGGTTCCACCACGTCATCCTTTTAGAGAAGGTCAAAGACTTGGGCATCCGCAGGTGGTACGTCGAGCAGACCATCACCCATGGTTGGTCACGCAACATCCTCGCCCTTCAAATCAAGAGTCACGCCCACGAGCATCGCGGCAAAGCCGTCCACAATTTCCGCGCTACTCTTCCACCGCCCCAATCGGACCTGGCGGAACAGTTGCTCAAAGATCCGTACATCTTTGACTTCCTGACGCTGGCCGAGCCGTTTCGCGAGCGTGAATTAGAAGCCGCGCTCCTTAATCAGGTTCAAAAGTTCCTCGTCGAACTCGGCCAGGGCTTTGCCTTCGCGGGGCGGCAATATCACTTCGAAGTCGGCGGAGGAGACTTCTATCTCGACCTGCTTTTCTACCATCTGCACCTGCGCTGTTTCGTGGTCGTGGATTTGAAACGTGGACCCTTCAAAGCGGAGTATGCCGGGAAGATGAACTTTTACTGCAATGTCGTGGACGACCGCCTTCGGCACGCCGGCGACCAACCCACGATTGGCATTATTCTCTGCCAAGATAAGAACCGCATCGTGGCGGAATACGCGCTCAAAGGAGTGAACAAGTCGATTGGCATCTCTGAATATCGCCTGACTCGATCTTTGCCGAAGGAGTTCCGATCCAGCCTGCCGACCGTGGAGCAAATGGAAACTGAGTTGGCGCGACTTTTTACTCCCAACCCAAAGTCGAAACCGAAACAGAAATGAGGCGCCTTCCTCGCCGCGGCACCCGCCGCTCGCCGCAATCCTGAAACATGTCCGACATCGTCCAAAAACTCTGGGGCTTTTGCCACACGCTCCGCCACGACGGCGTGGATTACGGCGACTACATCGAGCAACTCACATATTTGCTGTTCCTCAAAATGGCCGATGAGCGCGAAGCCAAAGTGCCGAAAGACTGCGACTGGAATTCGCTTAAGGACAAATCCGGCACGGCCCTGACCGATCATTACGCCGACATTCTTCGCACGCTCCGGGAGCAACCCGGAATCCTCGGCGACATCTTCGCGCAATCCACCCCGCGCTTTAACAACCCCGTCAATCTCAAGCGTCTCATCGCTATGATCGATGAGGAGGATTGGTCGGCGATGGACGTGGATGTGAAGGGCGCTGCCTTCGAGGGCCTGCTCGAAAAGGCCGCCAGCGAAGGCAAGAAAGGCGCCGGCCAATACTTCACCCCGCGCCCGCTCATCCAATCCATCTGCCGCGTCATGAAGCCCGACCCGCGCGGCCAGCCCGACTTCCGCATCTGCGATCCCGCCTGCGGCACGGGCGGCTTCCTCGTTTGCGCGTGGGAATGGCTCATCTCCAAGCCCGTCTCCGGCGGCGTGTTCGACCGCTCGGATTATTTCATCCGCAAGAAAGTCTATCACGGCCAGGACCTCGTGCCGCGACCGCGCCGGCTCGCGCTGATGAACCTGTTCCTCCACGGTGTCGAGCCGCACATTGCGCTCGGCGACACCATTTACGAACCCGACCGCGGCGAGCGTTACGACGTGGTCCTCACCAATCCACCCTTCGGCACGAAAGGCGCGAACCAAACCCCCGACCGCGACGACTTCACCATCGAGACCAGCAACAAGCAGCTCAACTTCGTCCAGCACGTCCTCACCACGCTCAAGCCCGGCGGACGCGCCGCGTTGGTGCTGCCAGACAACTGCCTGTTCGAGGGCAAGGCTGGCGAGGTCTTCGAGATACTCATGCAGGACTGCGACCTGCACACCATCCTGCGCCTGCCGCGCGGCACGTTCACGCCCTATAGCCAGGGCGTGAAAGCCAACGTCATCTTCCTGCAAAAGGGTAAACCCACCGGGGAAGTCTGGATATTCGACGCGCGCTCCAACGTGCCAGGCATCACCAAGAAAGATCGCCCGCTCACCACGCAACATTTCGCCGAATTTGAAAAAGCCTACGGCAAAGACCCGAACGGATTAAGTAGGCGCGTGGACGGAGGACAAGAAGGGCGACTGCGTCGCTTTCACATCAGCGAAATCAAGGAACGCGGCTACAAGCTCGACATCACCTGGCTCAAAGACGAGTCGCTGGAAGACAGCGACGAACTGCCCGAACCGCAGGATTTGGCCAGCGAAGCGGTCACGGAATTGGAGGCCGTAATTGATGATCTGCGAGAGATTGTGGCGTTGATTGAGAAAGAGGAAGGTGTGGAGAAATGAATCTGAGCATTGTTCCGGGGGTGGCGCTGCGCTCGCCCCCGGCTAATGTGCGAAAACACTCCGGGTTGGTTGGCAAACGGCCCGGAGGGCCATCGGAAATTAGCCGGCGGTGTAACCGCCGGTATGAATCCGCCATTAGGACATCCGCCCCGGAGGGCGCGGGGGATCGGGCGCAAGGTTGGAATCATCGGGGCGCGGAAGGGTTCCAGGGCGCGGGAAGGTGAACCATGCCATCTACCCATTTAAGCCTCCATTACCATGTAGTGTTCAGCACCAAGGAACGACGCGCGTTTATGGATGAGGCGTGGCGTGAACGGTTGCACGCGTATCTTGGCGGCGCGATTCGCGCCGCGGGCGGCGTGCCCGAGGCCGTCGGCGGAGTCGGCGACCACGTCCATGTGTTGATGGGGCTTCGGGCCACCCACCGTGTGGCCGATGTAGTGCGTGACATCAAAGCTGCGTCGTCCGAGTGGGTGCATCAGGAGATCAAACAGGCGGTGTTTTCGTGGCAGGAAGGATACGGCGCGTTCACGGTCAGCGCGTCACAGTTGGATGTGGTGAAGCGCTACATTGCGAATCAGTCCGAACATCATCGGAAGAAGAGTTTTCAGGAGGAATACCGCGAAATGTTGGTGAAGAGCGGAGTGGAATTCGATGAACGGTATTTGTGGTGACATGATACCCGGCCCGGAGGGCCAATGGAGATTAGCCGGCGGCGCAACCGCCGGTGTGGGTCCGTCATTGGGTCATCCGCCCCGGAGGGCGCGGCGGATCGGCGGGGTGCGTTGCGGCTCCCTCGCCCCTGCCGGGGCGAATGTCGATCGGGGGCTGGTGTACCGGGGGCGGCGCTACGCTGGCCCCCGGCTAATGTCCGAAAACCCTCCGGGTTGGTTGGGGAACGGAGGCGCGCAACCATGAGCGACGCGCTGCCGCCAGGGTGGGTGCTCGCTTCGTTGGCCGAGCTTACCACGAATCCAAAACACGACATCGTGTCCGGTCCGTTTGGCTCAAACCTCAAGTCGGAGGAATACGTTGCCGAAGGCGTGCCGATTATCCGGCTGCAAAACGTGGATCGAAATAAGTTTCTCGAAAAGAACATGCGGTTCATCACGCCGCAGAAAGCGCAAGAGTTGTCAGCGCACACATTCCAAGCCGGCGACATCGTAATCTCAAAACTTGGCGACCCGCTTGGCAAAGCCTGCATCATTCCTGAGTTATTGCCTCATGGCGTCGTCGTCGCTGATGTAGTTCGGGTTCGGGTTGACGAAAGTCACTTCTGCAAACGATACGCGACATTGGCTATCAACTCGCCAGCGGTCGTGGGGCAGATCAACCAGGAGATTAAGGGCTCAAC
>DLVS01000348.1 GCA_003445095.1 Verrucomicrobiales bacterium | reverse complement strand
GAATCATCTCCGCGATTTGGAAATCCCGCTCGCTCCGCTCGCCGAGCAGCGGCGGATTGTGGCGAAGCTAGAGACGATGTTGAGCAAAGTGGACGCCTGCCAGCAGCGGCTGGCGAAGATTCCGGTCCTGCTCAAACGCTTTCGCCAATCCGTCCTCGCCGCCGCCTGCTCCGGCCACCTCACCGCCGATTGGCGGGAGGAGAACGAAACGGAATCAGTTGAGCCGCAACTCCTGAAACACGCTCAACAAGACAAGAAGTTCGCCGAAGCGTTGAAGAACGGCCAGCGCTTCAAATCATCAACACCCTTCGAGTGGGCCATGCTGCCAGAATTGCCGACTGATTGGTGCTGGGGAGCGGCGGCAGAAGTAGTTGAGCCCGGAGCGGAAATTGTCTACGGCATCGTTCAACCCGGCCCTGAAGCTCCTAACGGAGTGCCCTACGTTCGTGGGTTGGATATCCAAAATGGAAAGATTCTCGTTGACCAACTTCGTCGCACAAGCCGCGAAATTGCCAAACGGTATGAGCGTGCTTCACTGAAAAGCGGTGACGTATTGCTTGGAATTATTCGCCATACGAAGGTCGCAATTGTTCCGAGCTCTCTTAACGGCGGCAACATTACACAAGGCACTGCTCGGTTCAGACCGTCTGAGCTAATCTCAACCGGATTTTTGGCTCGCTGGCTCGAATCGAAATACGCGCAGGATTGGCTTCACCACCACTACCGAGGCATCGATATGCCAGGACTCAACTTGGCGGACGTCAGGAAATTGCCGGTTCCGTTGCCTCCGCCCGCCGAACAACAGGAAATCGTGCGCCGGGTGGAAGCGTTGTTTGCGCTGGCGGACCAAATCGAGGCGCGGTTCAGGAAAGCCCAGGCGCTAGTGGACCAGCTCACGCCCTCCCTCCTCGCCCGCGCCTTCCGCGGCCAACTCGTCCCCCAAGACCCCACGGACGAACCGGCGGAGAAGCTGTTGGAACGAATCCGGCAAGCGGAACCACGGATGGCGCGGATTACGCGGATGAAGAGAAAAGCAGCGGGTCCGTGAAATCCGCGGTCAACTGCCCCTTCCTCTTCGCGTCTTCGCCCGACACTGGGGAGGTCTCTTCCTTGAGGCGAATCATTGGGGAAGGATCTCGATCCGATCGTTACTTGCGGGAAACCGAAATGGCGGCAGGCGGGTCAGTCAGCCGTAAGACTTACCATTGCTTTACAATTCTCCAGCCAACGCACACGCGTGCTTAATCCCCAACAACTCTGCTGAGGAAGAATCTCGGAGGGCCGATCTCGGCTCCGATTTTGCAATTTCAACAACGACCAAGCCATGAATGTCATCCACACCGTCAAGGGTTCGCGCCGATTGTCCCAGCGAGGCGGCCTGCTGATCCTCCTCTCTGCCTTTGTGTTCTCTTTCTTGGGATGGGCGGCGGACAATACCCCGCCCGGTCAGCCCGATGGACCTCCTGGATTCGGCGGTCCACCGGGACCCGGAGGCTTTCCCGGGGGGCCGGGCAATCAGGAGGAGAAGAAGATCTTGAAGCAGTTCGATAAGGATGGCGACGGACGACTCAACGCCGCGGAACGAATAGCCGCTCGGGAATTCTTGGCCAAAGAGGCTGCGGAGGGTCGCGGCCCCCGTGGTCCGCGCGGGCCTAGAGGAATGGGTGGTGCTGGCTCGGCACCCACCCCCGGCCCCAAAGTGGCGCCGGCTGACGTGAAGTCCTTTCCACAAGCGGGACTGTACGATCCGCAGGTCGTGCGGACGATCTTCCTCGAGTTTGAGAATGCCGATTGGGAGAAGGAACTCGCGGAATTCCACAACACGGATGTGGAAGTCCCGGCTCGAATGATGGTGGACGGTAAGACGTACCCTGACGTCGGCGTTCGATTCCGAGGAATGTCGTCCTACATGATGGTCCGCGAAGGCCAAAAGCGATCTCTGAATGTGTCGCTCGATTTAGCTCATAAAGATCAGCAATTGCGTGGTTACCGGACACTCAATCTGCTCAACGCGCACGAGGACCCCACATTTCTTCGATCGGTGCTGTTTAACCACATTGCCCGCGAATACATCCCGGCGGCAAAAGCCAACTTTGTTAAGGTCGTCATCAACGGGGAAAGCTGGGGGGTCTATGTCAATGAAGAGCAATTCAACAAAGACTTTATCAAGGAATGGTATGGCACCACCAAGGGCACTCGGTGGAAAGTTCCCGGCAGCCCAGGAGGTCGCGGGAGCTTGGCTTACCTCGGTGATGATCCGGAATCCTACAAACGCATTTACGAGATCAAGTCCAAGGATGACGACAAGGCGTGGGCTGATTTTGTGCGGCTGTGCCAAACGTTGACGGAGACTCCGCCGGAACGACTAGAGGCCGCGTTGACGCCCATATTGGATATCGACGGAGCACTCAAGTTTCTCGCGCTCGAAAATGTCTTAGTAAACAACGATGGCTATTGGATTCGGAGCAGCGACTATAACATCTATCAGGACACTCACGGTGTGTTTCATATCATTCCGCATGATACGAACGAGACCTTTGCCAAGCCGGGTGGTCCTGGTTTCGGAGGCGGTCCTCGTGGATTTGGTCCGGGAATGATGATTGGGCCGATCGTTCTGTCACAGGCAGATCAAGACGGAGATCGCCAACTCACCAAGGCCGAAATGACGGCGTTGGCGGGAACATGGTTTGCCCGGATGGATACGAGCAAATCGGGCAAGCTGACTCAGCCCGAATTCACGAGTGGCTTGGCGGCCCTGCTACCCGCACCACCCGGTGCTGGCGGGACTCCGGGCGGTGCCGCACCTGCCGCACCGCCGCCCGGTGCCGGTCCGGGAGGCTTTTCGCCCGCGATGATGGTTGGGCCGGGATTCTTTGCCGTGGTGGACACCGACAAGGACGGCACTTTGACTCAACCGGAATTGACCGCCGTGTTGGAAAAGTGGTTTACGGATTGGGATTCAGCCAAGGCCGGTTCGTTGAACGAAGAGCAGATTCGCAACGGACTTTCTTCGGTGTTGCCTCGGCCAAATTTTGGCGGCCCTGGAGGCGGGGCGCAGCGCGGGGGCCCGGGAATGGGCGGTCCGCGAGTGGAAGGTGTGAAGCTGGATCCCTTGGTGGGGGCCAACGATGCAAGCAAACCGTTGATTTCAAAACTGCTGGCCGTGCCGGCATTGCGGGAACGCTATCTGGGTTACGTTCGGGAGATCGCCGAGAAATGGCTCGATTGGAACCACCTGGGGCCTATTGCACAGCAGTACCACAGCCTGATCGCCGAGGATGTGAAAGCCGACACGCGCAAGCTGGACTCAACCGAGGCGTTTGCCCGAGGGCTCACGGAGGACGCCCCAGGGGGCCGCGGAACCATCGGGCTGAAGAGTTTTGCCGATCAACGCCGGGCCTATTTGCTCAGCCTTCCTCAAGTCGCCCAGGCCAAGCCGAAGTCGCCGTGACTGGGGTTTCTCCCGATGGATGGGAGCTCGGCCCCCCCCTGATCAAACGGTAGGGATGGCGCGCTGCGCCGTCCCCGGCCTGGGCGGAGCTCCGGGCCGGGCCTTCGCAGTGACGGGTCAGACTCCTCCCTCCCGCCAGTGCGAAAAGCTGCACTCGGCGCGAGGCCGCAGCAGCGCGGCAGCCCTTCGAGGTTCATGATCCCGAGTCTCGTCCGATTCTGGAGGTCCCGCCTACCCACCCATAAACCGTAGGCGACGAGGCGACGAGATTCTGAGTTCCTTTGCCGCCCGACCTGCGGGCGATCAAGATGGGGCTTTCTCACGTCAACGACGAAGTTGGGTCAAACGCCTTGCCGAAAGGTCAGAACCACCGCCAGCAGAATCAGGGTGGCGCCGAGCAAACGTTGAAGCATCTGCCGGCTGCCGGCCGTGTGGCGTTCGGTGTTTCCCAAGTAAGGGCCGGCGACCCAGACTAACGCGATGCTCCACAGACCACGGGTGGCGTAAACTACGTTTACTCCAGCCGCATCGCGCCAGACGGCAATGGTCCCAGTGATCGTTAGCGCTTGAATGGCCGATAGGGCCGCGGCACCAGCGATCCATTTCCAGGCGGCGCGGGGAGCCCGGAGTGAACGCAGGCCAAAGAACGGAAGCGTGGCCATCGAGAGAATCGCCAGGGCCGCGAATTGAAGCGGGAGGAAATTCATCACGCCGAATCGGCTGCCCCAGGTTTGAATCATGACATCGGTAAAGGCGAACGCGGCCGCGGATCCGAGGGCGGTTGCGGTGGTGAGTCCGAGTCGCCCGCTGGTGCGTCGGTCAGTCAGCCCCATTGCCAACACTCCCGCGGTCGCCAACGCGGCCGCCAGCCATTGCCCCGCGTTGAGTCGCACGCCAAAGGCACACCAGCCGACGAGAGCTACGAAAATCACCTTGGCCCCGAGCAACGGCGTGGCCACCGATACATCACCCGACTGAAGCGCCAAGACATTAAGTAAATGTCCCACGACGAAGACGGATGCCGTAACAACGGGCAGATGCGCCAGAGACCAAGGCACCGGGTCGGGCGAAATCGCCAGCAGCGGCAGGAAGATCAAGCCGAGCACGAGATTGTTGACTACTAGGGCATGGACGACCCCTGCGCCTTCGGTGAAGGCGCGTTTGTAAACCATCGAGCCCAACGCAAACACCACCGCAGCAAACAGGGGAAGCAACAAATGCATGAACCGAGAGACGGCGATTGAACCGCTAATAACCGCTGATCATGATCTCAGTGCCTTCGAGGGCGGGCGCCTCTCAACGATGAGCCCTAACAACTACTCCAACTTGTTCCCGCAATCATTGACCTGCTCCTATCCGTGTTTCCAACCGCCCGTTCGGGAAATCAATCGGCGATGCGGGACTATGGAATGAGCAGGGCGTCGGTGAATTCGGCGTCTTTGAGCCCGGCCACTAAGGATCGAATGGCACTGATTGGCTGCGGTTCACTCGCCAGTTCGGTGGCGGTAATCATCCGACGAAAATAGCGCTCACAGAGCTGCACAAACTGGTCGACTCCCCCGTGGCAGGCGAGTCCCTTCGGCCAAATTTCAACCCACAACGGAGTGCCCGCCTCCCATAATCCAGGCGCGGAAGCAATCACTTGAGATTCGAATCCCTGAGTGTCGGACCAAACCAACGCAACGTCTCGCAGGGCAATCCCGTTGGACTCGAGTAAGCCATCGAGTCGCGCCGTGGTGACCTTCACAATCGCCCGCCGTTGGTCCACGCCGTCGAGCCCCAGACGATCAGCGGACTCTCGCAGCTCGCTATTTCCTGGATCCGTGGCAATCACGAGTTCGGCCTGTCCCGCCGAGCTCGAAATAGCCACGGGAAAGCAGGTGATTTTCTCGGTGAGCCCATTCTGGCGCACGTTGCGTTCCAGCCGCGCAAACGTCTCCGGATTGGGTTCTATGGCCACAATTCGCCTTCCGGTTCGAGTGAGCGGCAAAGCGACATCACCGATATTGGCGCCGACATTAACGATCACCGGTCGCTGAAAGTCAGTGTGCGCTTTGAGCCAATCGGTCAACTGATCCAAATGTTCGTCTTGATAGTGGTCGTGAGTATAAATGCTTTCGGTGATACTGGACGCCGTGGCGCCGGTCCAGGTGAAGCCATTGCGTTGAAAGGTCAGTTCATCGCGAAACAGCCCCATCGTTTTCAGGGCGATCAGCCGCCGAGCGGTCTGGCGAACGGGTGCTGGCCCAGGGAGCACGGAGGTCATCCCAATCTTAATGCTACGAGCGATGTTCTTTAACTTCGGATGCATGTTGAGACAATTCAATCGAGGGCGACACTTCGGCGGGGGATTCGGCGGTTGTTCACACGTCGGTTGAGGGCGGGGGTGGAACGGGAGAAGGGATTCCGGCACGGTTAGTCGTGCGGCGTTGCGTTCGGCACGACCACCAAAAGTAACCGGACACCGTGACGAAATGGACACCAAACGCGCCGAGATTGGCCCAAGCCAGCCCCAATGCCCCGTGCGCCGGCACCCATCTCATGGCCAGCACCAACAAGACGGCCGCCCACACACAATTGAGCAAGAATCCAGTCCACATACGTCCTTCGCTCACCAGCGCCTGCCCGACCATGGTGAGCGTCGCCAGAATCACGGCGGCTCCGGCTAAGACGATCAAGATGTCAGTTCCTTGGGAAAATCCGCGGCCGTAACCTTTCATGATGAACGGCGCCGCGAGCATGACCGGCACGGCAACCGCCAGCGCGCCAACGAAGCCTAGTCCCATTTTGAGGCGGAGTACGCGGAGATATTCCGAGCCCCCGGCAGTCTGCCACAGATTCGCGAGCACCGGCAGACCGGCGGAGGCCACCAACGTCGGGACATACAGGATGAGGTTCCGCCATTGATTGGCGGCGTTGAAGACCCCCATTTGATCGTAGCCACCCGGTTGATGGACCAAGATGGCATTGGCCAACCAGGTTACGGGAATTACCACGCTTCCCGATAGCGCCGCGGGAAGGGCGAAGCTCCAAAGTGTGGGAAGTTCCGACCGCCACTTCGTCCAACGAACTGGAATGTCCAGGCGCTTCAACTCCCACCAGGCGGTGGTGAGGGACAGCGCACACCCGAGGGACATGCCGATGACCATACCGAGAATTGAACCAGGGAGGCCAAAGCTAACCGCCCCGATCATCATTCCCAAGGCGAGCGCAAGACCTGCCATGGCACTTACTCGGGCGAGAGCCCGAAATGATTCTGCCCCGGCTAGAATGCCTTGGGCGACATCCTGCAGCGCACCCAGCAGCAGCAACGGAGCGGCGAGGCGAAGCACGAAGACCAAGTCCGGGGCGTTCAAGGCAGCGCGGGCGAGCCAAGGCGCTTCAGCCAGCACAAATCCCATGCCCGCTAGGGCGAAAGTGGCGGCGAGAATCGGCGCAAACGCGGCGATGCGTCCGGCCCGCTCAGGAGCGGAAGTTCGCCAGATCGAAATAAACCGGGTAGCCGTCATGCCCAGTCCGAAACTGGCGAAGACGCCGAGCATGGTAAACGTGTTGATCACCATGCCCAGTTGCCCAAACCCCTTTTCGCCCAAGCAGCGAGCGACGACGTAGGATCCGGCCACCGTAACGATTCGCGACGTCGCGCCCCCGGCAATGTTCCAGGAGATGGCGCGAGCCAACCGACTACGGCCGGAAGAGCCCAAGAATACTGATCGGACGCGTCCCCAGGCTGCCTGAGGTTCACTCGACGTATGCATCGGACTCCCCTTTCCGCAAAACCACCTCGGGCTCGAGACTCGAATGGCCTAAAGCCGGAGACGACGGCAGAACCACTCTCCATGAACCATTC
>DLVS01000797.1 GCA_003445095.1 Verrucomicrobiales bacterium | reverse complement strand
AGTAACCGGCCACTCCGGAAAGGGAGATCGTTGTTCCTGCGGGACGTTCTTCTGGCAACCCAGCCGCGGAGACATAGAGAACTGCCGGCATCTGAGTGGGAATGATTCGATAGATCTTGCCCTGCGCCCAGTCGGCGACAAAGAGGGTCAACCCGTCCGGGGTAAACTCCAGATTGTCCATCGATATCAGGTGAAAGACCCCAGCCTGCGGCCCGAATCCGTATGCGAAGATCTCTTCCGTACCATCGGGTGCGATTCGGACAATCCGCCGGTCGTTGCCGCTCGTTCTCGTGAGGTAGATGTAGTCTCCGAACGGGCCGCGGGTGGGTATGGCCAGGCTGGAGGCGAGGCTCGAATACAGATTCGTAGCCGAAGGTTGCGCGTTCAGGCCGACCACCGTTTCCCCGTTGCGAAAGAGCAGAAGATCACGCCAATGACCCTTGCCGACAATCAGTGGAGAAAATGGCACATACTCCCCTCCACCATCGAAGTAGTTGGTGACGGTGCCCTGGGGGTCCACCTGAGTGATATCCGAGGGACGATCAGATGAATTGGCGATAAACAGACGGTCACCGAATGAGGTTCCGTATCCAAAGGCGATCCCCGTTGGTTCTGTCGGACCGCCATTGCGCCAGCCGATGCCCGTGAAATTGGTCCAACTTCCACTGTGATCCATGCGGACAATCGTCCCCCCTCCGTCCAAACCGTCCAATGGGGCGTTGTCCATGTCGTTAGCCGAGATGTACAAGAAGTCGCCAAACTGCGAGCCGAGTGGCGGGAAATCCATGTTCCACGGGCCTGCATGGAGAGGAAGGCTGGCGATCACTGTGGCCGCGCCATCCGCTTCAATCCTGTAGATCTTCTCCGGCCCAGCCCAATGGAAGCCAGCGTCAGGATCGGTGGCGGCGTACAGATTGCTGCCGAAAGCACTGCCCTCTGGAGGGAAAGCAATCGCGCAGACCCCTTCCACAAGCGAGTAGGTATGGACCAGGAATCCCGGAGGTGCGGTGATATTGGTGGCTACGGGGAAGCTTGGTTCCTCGCTCGGCGAGTCGAGACGCAGTGAACTGCTTTCTATTAAGCTTCCGACCGGAGCGATAGGCGTCTTTCTCAGGGGACCTGAGGACAGGGCACCGATTGGTGTCGGAGTACGAGCCGAGCCCGTCAAAGTGGAGAACGCAGGAACTTCTCCTCCGGATGACAGCCCTCCCGGCAGTTCGGACCCAAACGCGAAACCTCGGATTCTCACCTGCGACTGACTGTCCCCATCGTTGTTCACGAGGCGAAAGGCCAAGCGAACCATCGTCCCGGCGCCGAGGCTGCTCAGGTCGAGATAGCCACGCCTGCGGCCATCCGAAAGAGCGGTCAAAAGAGATCCCGGCGCCCACGACGGCGGCATTCCCTCAGTGATGTTCAAGATCGCGGAAGGCACGGCTGGCAGCGCCGGAGGATTTATCGTCGCCGCTGAAACGATCCCGGCCTGCCCTTGCACCGAATAGCTTAGCAATTCCCCGCTGATTGACGTGACGGCCACTTCGAAGGCATCACGCATTGAGCCCAAGGCGGACGAATCAAATTCCGGATCGCGGAAGTCGAAGCTCAGAACGGCCGCACCTTCGGGAATTCGAATGTCTTTGCTAAGCGTAACGAGGAACGAATTTCCCTCGACGAGAACGGCATCGCACTCCTCGATGGCAACTCGTCCGGGTGGTTTCTCCGCGGAACCAGTCGATGCCGCCGATACCTCCCAACCAGATAGCGAGTCGAAACAAACCTCGCGCGATTCTCCAAGAGAAAAGGGCAAAACGAACCGGGCAGATTCGGAACCGTCATTTTCGACCACGCGCACTGCGAACTGATGCGCGCCGTCCAAAAGCGCCTGCCCGCTCATCTCGGCGAGTCGATTCGAATCAAGGCGAAACGTGTTCTCGACTAGGTCGCCAGTGATTGGGCCGAAACGAAATGGAATTGGACTCAATACTTGCCGTAGCGCCGCTTCAACGCGGGACAACGCGTTCGTGACAATCACCCGTCCTACTACGGTTGCGACGGTCGTACGGTTATCGCCCGCGTTGGTTCCATCATCGATTTCCAAAAATGCGAAGGCTCCGGCTTGAGGCGGGAGCAGCGTGAAATAGTTCGTTGAGAATTGTGCCAGATCGCCAGCGTCCACCACGCCGTTTCCGTCGGCGTCGAAGCGGGCATCAAATTGTGAATCCGCACCGTCCGACAACCATGTTGAGCGAAAGCCAAACGTGTCGAAGAAGTCCACGTCGCGGTCGCCGTCTTGATCACCGAAGAGGGCGTGAATCGGCAAAGAATCAGCCTTACGCGGCCCGGCCAGATTGGTCCCGGGTGTGGCAACCACCGAGGCAAGATAGTTGCCGTCCGGTAGGCGGTTGCCGGGCAAGTTAGTGAAGCTCAGTCGATAAGTGTTGGAGACTTCCAACGAGGTGACCAACAGACTGTTGGGATCCAACGCGGGACCAAAGGGTAAGCGGTTCAACGAAACCGCGGCGGGAACCAATCCATTGGTCAGGGTAAACGTGAGGTTGGTGACGACGCTCCGTGATGGGCTTCCGTCATTGACTCCGATTTGCGCACCTGAGGATTGGGCGAGACCGACCACGACGTTGGCGGGTAGGGCCAGGAGCAAGGCAAGAAGCGTGCAGAGCGCGCGTTGCCAAAGCGAGGGCAAGGACTTCATGGGTGAAAGCGGGTGGGGAAAATCAGAAGCGGTAAGAGAACCCAAGGTTCAGAGACCAGGCGGTTCCGAAATCGAGCTCGACCTCGCGTCCGGCTAAGTTTTCGCTGTACGAGGTGAGCGGCATCAGTTCGGCTGCGAAAACCAGATCGAGCTGCTGGGTTATGCGGGTGTAGAGCGCCGCTTCTATGTATCCGCCGACAACGACCTGGGTGTGGCTCTCGGAACTCGAATACCGTTGCAGGTCGGATTCGCCCCAACTCAGCGTTTCGCTGTAGGAGAGTGAGGCATCCACCACCGCGAAGGCGAATCCACCGCCAAGCTGGGCTGAAAATCGGTGTCCAAATTCATGTTCGACCCAAGCGCCAAGTTTAAAGGCCCACATGTCCGTCGTAAGGTCACGCGAGCCAGCGTTCGATGCTCCACCAGGAATGGTTGTAGTTTCCCGACTCGTGGGTTCGTCCGGAATGACTGGCCCAGGGAGATCGTAGATACCCGCATACTGATAGCCCGGTTTGGTCGGATCTCCGGGCGGCACGATTCCACCGAGATCGTAAGTGTCGGTGAGGCGCGTCAGCGTGAGGTTCTGCGAGGTGGAACTGCTGAAATCAAAACGCGTATAGGAGCCGGCTACTTTTGTTCCGAAAGAAAAGTGTTCGGTTCGGTGAAGATCGCGGAGCCACGCGATTTCCGCCCCAAGTCCCGGGCCATCGGAATCAAGGGTGGTGGTCCCTGCTCCGGAAACCCCGGAAGAATTCATGTGAAGCGTGTCATTCCCCGGAACTTGGGACGCGTCACGATAGCCCCAATACCAGGTCAAGCCTCCGGCATTTCCCTCGGAATCAACTCGCACGTAGCCATCGTCGTAATTTCGGTTGATTCCGTGGCCGACCGGCGGACCTGGGTTGGGGTTGCCGAAGTCGAGCGGGCCGACATTGGCGTCCACGTTGAACGAAAGTCGCGCCGAAGCCTGAAACCTATTCGGATCAAGGCCCGACTGCGCTAGCGTTGGTAAGAGGCTGGCGAGAACCGATAATGCGATCAGAGACTTCCTAGGCGGGTTGGCAGAGAGAGCGTTCATTGGGGCAGGAGAAAGATTCGGTAGTAGCGATTGGTGGACTGATCGGGCGGCAGGTCAGTCTTCGGAGGGCCAGCATCGATCCACTGAAGCCGGCTGCCGTTGCCAAGGATCGAGGGAAGTGCAGTGCGCCAGTTGGTCAGGTCGAAGCTGTACTGCACCAGATAGGAGCGAGTGAGTAGCGAATCGAACTCAACAAGAAACGACCCGTCCGGAAGGCGACCGCGAGGCACGACGGTGAACGAAGTCCCGTCTGGAAACGGCAATCCGTCTGGAAACGCCGGCTCGGCGCGATAACCGGGTTGGCTGGTCGGATTGCGATCAGGAATGCGAAACTCAACTCGGAAGTCCACCGAGGCGCCTGCTACCAGTGTTTGGTCGTAGGTGAAATACGGGAGGCCGTTGGTTTGGCCGTGAGCATTCCAAATGCGCCACGAACTCGGGAGGTCGGTGACGAAGAGGCGAAAGCCATTGACGCCGCTGCCGGTCGCGTTAGTGACACGAACAACCTGCTCGAAAAGTCCTGATTGTCGGTTGAGGCTGATCGGAGAGTTGGTCTGCGCCTCCAACGCTCCTCCGCCTCCGTAAACGACCGTCGCCCTGCCAAAAGTGAGAAGCGGATCCAGAACCCCGCCTGCTCCATCGACAAAAATCTGCTCGCTTGGGCCGAGAGTGTTGAAGTTGGTGAGACTCAGCGAATAAGCCCCGGCTCTTTGGTCCCGCACGAGGAAGGTGACCAAGAGAGCATTGGTCGATGAGGGGCGGCGTTCGTCGAAAAGGTCCGCACTGCCTTTGGCCGCGGCAAATCCGGGGCCGAATCCCACCACCGGAGATGAACCGCGCGGTCCATCGTGAGAAAGGATCGTAACCGGCTGTATCGAGCTTGCGCCGATCACGACCGCATTGGTCTGAGGAAAGCCCAACAGAACTCCGAAGCTGAAGAGACCTTCGGGCGGGACTGGGTCGATCAGAACTTGGACCTCGAATTCTTGGCCGGGGTTGATGACGTACTGAGACCGATCAAACCGGAGGTGATAGGCGGGTTCCGCGGCGGTGAGGTTGGCTTGGAACAAGGCGCCGCAGTAAAGGAGAACGGCGACAACCCACGTCCAATCAGGACTGCATTTCTTGATCGTGATTCGGTGGGCAAGATCGCGCCGCGACTCCGAAACCACGGCGCTGACTTCTTCGCAAAATCGCTTTCCGCAGATGGGACTACTCCAGCATAACCTGACGGCCATCCTGGATTTCTACCAAAGGCATCTGCGCTACGGTAGTGGCCAAGAGGCTACTTTTTTCAAATCCAGCGCGGCCAAAGACGCGAACGAACCGCGGCGTGGGTGCGGTTGGTGGCCTGAAGCTTATGGCAGATCGATTTGATGTTCTTCTTTACGGCCCCGAGGGAGACATTTTGACGCTCAGCGATTTCCTTGTTCGTAAATCCCTGGGTCAGGAGCCGAAGAATCTCGCCTTCACGCGTGGACAATTCTTCGACGCCTGCCTTTCGGCAGTCTTGCCCAATTTTGTGAAAATAGCGCGCGATGGTATGTGCAACTTCCGGAGAAAAACTGGATCCGTATTGGAGAGCTTGGGCGATCGCAGTAGTCAGCGGCAGTGTTCGATCCGATTTGAGCAGGTAGCCATCGGCTCCCGCGCACAGAGCGCGGAAGACTCGATCGGGCTCCTCGTAAGCGGTGAGAACGAGAAACGTCGCGTTCGGGGCGAGTTTTTTGAGTGCGGTGATTTTTTGGCTGCGTTCGACGCGCTGGAGGACAAGGTCGAAAAGCACGACGTCCACCGTCGTCGAGGCGAGGATTTTCTCAGCGTCCGCAGTGTTGGACACTGATCCAGTAACCGCCAACGCTGGGTCGCGTCGGAGGAGCGCCACAATACTCTTGGCCGTCGTGCGATCGTCTTCTACGAGGAGCACTCGCACCGGAGAACTTTGTCGCGTGACCATTTTCTAAGAAGTTGGTTCGACACCAAGCTTCGGGGCAAGAGCGCCGGGTCCGCGGGCGGAGCGTGATCTCACTGAAGCCGGTACTTCGAATCTTACGCAGGAACCTCGTCCCAGCGCGCTTTCGACTTTAGCGCTTCCTCCGATTTCGCTCATCCGCACCTTAAAATTGGCGAGGCCATTTCCTCCGCGTGTTTCCGAAGGCACGAATCCGATCCCGTTATCTTCCACAAAAACCGAGAGGCACGAAGGCTCGGCGCGAACCTTGAGCCACGCTTCGGTGGCCTTGGAGTGGCGAAGGACGTTGGCAAGCGCTTCTCGCACGCACAACAAAAGCTGCTCACGTACTTCGGGAGGCAAATCGAGGGGCGGCGGATCCAAAGGCAACTCTTGAAAATACCGCACCGAAGTGCCCGAGAAGAAAGCGCTCGCGTGTTGGCTCAGCGCCCGAACGAGGCCGTCTGCCGCATTCTCGCTCGGTTTGAGGTGCGAAACGACTTGTTCGATGGCCGAGCGGAGATCTTTTGCTTCGCGGGTTAAGGCTTCGGTATGAGTGCGAAGGGTACCGGGGGCGTCAGGATCATCATGCACCAGTTCGGCGATGAGGTGGATTCGGCTGATGCGGGAGCCAAGCTCATCGTGAAGGTCGCGAGAAAGGCGCTCACGTTCATTGGCGAGGGATTGGCGTTCGCGCTTTTCGACGAGGACAATCGTGCGCTTTTTCCAGATTCTTCTCCCCGCCACTCCCACGAGGGCGACGAGCGCTAACCCAGACGCACCCACGGCGCTGCGCTTGAGCCCAGACATTCGGCGCCATTCTTCAGCCACCCACTGCACGGCTGGTTTTCGGAAGGTGATCCCGGTAGAACCGCGAGGCCCGATGGGTGAACCGTAGATCACTCGAAGGGCGCCCACCGACGCCGGAAAGAATCCTTCCAAGCTGCCGGAACCGTTCTGCGAAAGGACGAAGTCGTCAAACCCGTCACCGTTGAGATCGCCAACCCCCGCGGCCCAGAGCCCCATCGCAGTGTGGTTATTCTGGCCTTCCAGCGCCCAGCCGGGCGACTTTGCGAATCCACGTCGCGAACCGAAAAACACTACGGCCAAACCTTCGCGCAATTGTTGATTGCCATAATCAGGCGCTCCCAGAAGGAGATCAGGGTACCCGTCGCCATTCACGTCACCAATCCTCTCCGCCATCAAACCGAGTACCGTTGCTTCTCGATTGGCCTGGATGCTCCAATCGAAGTTCGCTGGAAGTCCTGGACCATAACGAGTTCCATAGTATCCAAAAGCCATTCCCTCGCTTTGGTCGTTTTGGGAGGCAAACGGAGCCGTGATCACGGCGTCGATAAGTCCATCCCGGTTGAAGTCGTCCACGACCAAGAAATTTCCAAAATACTGAAAATCGCCGTCCACGTTCGGGCGCGCCCTGAAGGGATAAATCGCCGTCCACGCCGCATTGGTTTGAAGACCCTTGAGGGAGCCGAGAAAAAGCTGCGCGCGGCCATTGTGTGATCCGCGAACGCTGAAGTGGGGAGAACCCACTAACAAATCCGCGAAGCCATCACGATTGAAGTCGCTTGGGCCGCGTCCGAAGAACCCAAAGGAGGTGCGAGGTTGGTTGGGCCGAAGCTGTTCGTCGGGCTCGCTCCACTGGAGAACCGGCCCGCCGTGGAAAATCAACACTTCCCCCGCGTCATCCCTGACAGAAGGAAGGCCTACGGCCATGTCGGAGAAGCCGTC
>DLVS01000801.1 GCA_003445095.1 Verrucomicrobiales bacterium | reverse complement strand
GATCGTTTTGCCTTCGGGGGAAGCCACTGAATTAACGAACGGAAATTCAAGCGTTCTTGGCAACGATTTCGACGCGGACGACGATACGCTGGAGGCAGTGCTCGTGGACGGACCCAGCCACGGTGTACTTGCCCTGTCCTCCGACGGAACGTTCGTGTACCAGCATGGCGGATCCGACGAAACAAGTGATCGATTCACTTACTTCGTTCGCGATGGCCAAACCAAAAGTGAAGCGACTGAGGTCAAGATCTCCGTCTTCCGAGTGAAGTCTCGGGTGACGGTGGAGGATGCGTTGGTGTTGGAGTGGCCCGGTCAGCAAGGAAACGTTTATCAAGTCGAGTCGCGCCCCAAGGATACCACCACGGCGGACGCTCCAGTCATTGTGGCCACTTTGACGGCCGATGAAGACAAGACTATGGCCACCCTGATTCCGCCGGACGGGTTGAGTGATCGCTCCCTCTCGGTTCGTTGTGTTTACGCGGACAGCGAATTGACCGCCGATGTCGCCATTGCCGGAGCCAACTGAACTGGCTGCGCTCACGCCCCTCCCGGCCATCGAAATTTTTCACTGAAGCGGATGCAGCTTCGGACTGGAAGCAGACCGGTGCGTGAAACGCCCCGGAGCCATCAAATCGAGGTTCCCGCGGGGGCTATCTTATGGTAACCCCGCGGGAACTTTTTGATGTCACTGGATCTTCTTCTGTCAGGCACTAGCAGTCTGCTGGCGCTGGTGCTGGCGGGAGTCGGGTTTGGGCGTCCGCCGCGGCATGCGTCGCAGCCCTGGTTTGCGGCTGGCCTTGTCCTGCTAGCGGTTGAAACTGCACTCGCGGGTTGGTGGTTAGTTTCGCCCTCACCCAAGCCAATTAGCCGACCAGAGTCGGTCCAGCTTGCGATGGCGTCCCTTCTGTTTGGGCCCTGGCTGGTGTTTAGTGTCCTCTACTCCCGAGGGGACCCTAAGGGGAGGATTGGACGGATGTGGTGGGCTGGCGTGTCCTTGGCGCCTGGGCTGGCAATTTTGGTCCTGATCTTTCCGCAGTTGGGTATCACAGTTCGAGAAACGGCCGATGGCACAGTTACGCAAGTGGGATCGCTTGGATTCGCGGTCGAGTTGTTTGCCCTACTGAGCTCCATCGCCATTCTGTCCAATCTGGAGCGGACGTTTCGCCATGCGGTGGGGCTAATGCGGTGGCGGATCAAGTACCTCGTCCTCGGAGTCGGTCTGCTGTTTGTGTACCGACTTTTCATGGCCAGCCAAGCGCTGCTTTATGGTTCGGTCGCTCCCCATTTTCAGCGCGTCTCGGCCGCCGTCCTCCTTGTGTCGGGCTTGTTCATGGCCATCGCGCTGTGGAGGACACACGCGTTTGAGGTGGACGTGTATCCCTCGCACGCATTCCTGTTCCGCTCCCTGACCATCGCCTTGGCGGGCGCTTATCTGCTGATCGTCGGGGTCCTAGCTCGCGCGGTTACCCTGCTAGGCGGCGATGCCGCCTTGCCTCTCCGAGCACTGCTCGTGCTGCTCGCACTCACGGCGTTGGCGATTGTCTTCATGTCGGACCGATTCCGACAGCGCCTCCGACGGGTAGTGAGTCGCCACTTGCGACGCCCGGCCTTCGATTATCGCCACATGTGGGCCACGTTTACTTCGCGCACGACGTTACTGGTGGACGAGCCCGCATATTGTCGCGCCGTCGTCAATTGGATCTCCGAAACGTTCCAAGTGCTTTCGGCAAGCATTTGGCTGATCAATGAGAATCGCGAGCGACTTCGGTTTGGCGCCTCGACAGCCCTGGCAGATGCGGCGGCCCGAGAGCTCGAAGAAACCGTCGGCGATTTGGGTAATCTTTTGCCTCAATTGGCCCAACAACGCGGCGCGTTCAATTTAGATGATCCGGCGGCTGGTGGGTTGTCCGCCCTGAAACGATTGCACCCAGGGGTCTTCGCGCACGGTGGAGACCGCTTGTGCCTCCCTCTTTCCGCTGGAGGGGAGTTACTGGGACTGTTGGTTCTTGGCGATCGTGTCAGTGGCCTAGAGCTCTCGGAAGAGGATTTGGAACTGCTGCAATGCGTCGGCGATCAAGCGGCGGCTGGATTGCTCAATCAGCAGTTGTCTCGGCGCTTGCTGGGCGCCAAGGAGATGGAGGCGTTTCAAACGATGTCCACGTTCTTTGTCCATGACCTAAAGAACACTGCCTCCTCGCTTTCGCTCATGTTGCAGAACCTGGAGGCTCATTTTGCCGATCCGGAGTTTCGGGCCGACGCCATGCGAGCCGTTGGCAAGAGCGTTCAGCACCTCAACGATCTCATCGGGCGGTTAAGTCAATTACGGCAAGAATTGAAACTCCAGCCCGTCGAGTCCGACTTGACGAACGTGGTTGAAGCAGCGCTGTCAGTAACCGGGCAGCCGACGCGCCTGACGCTCCTGAAGGAACTCCATCCGGTTCCTCCAGTCCGAATGGATCCAGACCAGATGCAGAAGGTGGTGCAGAACTTGGTGCTGAATGCCCAGGAAGCGGTCGGCACTGACGGGAAGGTTCGTGTGGAGACCCAGCGACTTAACGACTGGGCTGTGCTGACAGTGGCCGACAACGGATGCGGCATCACGCCCGAGTTTCTGCGTCATTCACTGTTTAAGCCGTTCCAAACGACAAAGAAACGGGGCTTGGGCATTGGCATGTTCCAAAGTAAAATGATCGTCGAGGCCCACCGAGGCCGAGTCGAAGTCGAGAGCGTCCTCGGTGAAGGAACGACCGTGCGAGTGCTGTTGCCATTGGCTGAACGTGCATGAATCCCAAACTGCTCATTGTCGAAGACGACGAAGAAATCCGCTCCCAAATGAAGTGGGCGCTCATGCGCGACCACGAGGTTGGCCTCGCCGCAGATTCGGCCAGCGCCTTGGCATGGTTTCGGGAGCATCGCCCACCGGTCGTTCTTTTGGATCTGGGTCTGCCGCCCCATCCGGCGGAACCCACGGAGGGCCTGGCGCTGCTCTCGAGTTTGCTGCAGGAGGATCGCTTAACCAAGATTGTCATCATCAGCGGCCAGGGCGAACGCGCCAACGCCCGCCAAGCGATCGGGAGTGGGGCCTACGACTTCTTGGGCAAGCCTGTCGATATGGAGATGCTGCGGGTTATTCTGCAACGGGCCTATTTCCTCAGCCAATTGGAGCGAGAAGAACTCACGCGGCAAGCGGTGACTGAGAGTGACGATCGCTTTGAAGGAATGATAGGGACGGGGCCAGCCATTCGCGAAGTCTTTGCGGCCATTCGCAAGGTGGCTGCCACAGACGCACCGGTCTTAATCCTGGGGGAAAGTGGTACCGGCAAAGAGCTGGCCGCTCGGGCCATTCATCGTCGAAGTGCCCGGAGCCAAGGCCCTTTCGTCGCGATCAACTGCGGCGCAATCCCCGAAAGCCTGATCGAAAGTGAGCTGTTCGGTCATGAAAAAGGCTCTTTCACCGGCGCGCACGCCCAACGCCAGGGCCTGATTGAAACGGCCAACGGCGGCACCCTCTTCCTCGATGAAGTCGGCGAACTGCCAGTACCGTTGCAGGTCAAATTCCTCCGCTTTCTGCAACAACACGAAATCGAACGGGTCGGAGGCCGAGTTTCGATACCGGTAGACGCCCGGGTGATTGCCGCCACGAATGCCGACCTTCAGCAAAATCTCGCGAACGGGTCGTTCCGTGAGGACTTGTATTATCGGTTGGCTGTGGTCGTTCTGCGGCTCCCCCCGTTGCGCGAACGTGGTGGTGACATCGCCTTGCTGGCAAATGCCTTGCTGGAACGTTACGCCAAACATTACGGAAAAGAACGGCTGCGCTTCGATCCTCGGACCATCGAGGGCATTGAGCGTTACGCTTGGCCCGGAAACGTGCGCGAGTTGGAGAATCGAGTACGACGAGCGGTCATCATGGCCGAAGGACAGTGCTTAGTGGGCTCCGACCTCGAACTTGAGTCGGTGGCCGCGGCGCCCACGGCCACGTTAGCGTCGCGGAGCAACCTCAAGGAAGCGCGTGAAACCGTCGAACGCGAACTGATCCAACAAGTCCTTCGGCGCCACGGAGGAAAAATTACTTCCGCGGCCGCGGAACTGGGCATCAGCCGGCCAACCCTCTACGAGCTGATGGGTAAGTATGGCCTCAGTCGAGAATAGAGACTCGGTGACCGGCGGGCCGCCGGAGGGGAACTGGCGCGCGCCAACTCAGGACGTTCACCGCGGGCGAATTCTCGGGCGAAACCTAGAAATAAATGAACCGCTCGGGCACAAAGACGATATCGGCCGGGCGCAAATGAAACGGCTTCGACTCCGCTTGGGCCAACGCCGTTTGGACATCGATCACAAAAGTCCGCTGGACTCCGTTCTCTTGGCGGATCACCTGGACCTTACTGAGATTAGCGCGCGTGGTATCGAACCCACCGGCTTCCATAATGGCTTCCAGCACGGTCACCGAACGGTTGACCATCACTTTGCCCGGCCGCCTCACCATTCCCGACACAAATATCGGAAATCCCACGGACTCCACTGACACCGTCACCTCTTTGACGATGAGTTCCGGACTAAAAATTGTGAGCAGTTCAGCCTCCACTTCGTCCGCGGTTTTGCCCTCGACTTTGAGATCACCTGATTGGCCCAAGTCGAGCATGCCATCGACGCGCACCGCTTGCACGAAATTGAGATTCGGCGCCCCGGGAAACAAAACCTTGACCTGATCGCCAATCTGGATTTTTCCACCCTCATACACTGCTGCATCCGCTTCGGTAGGAGGCGCTGGCGAGGGCTTGCTCGCGCAGCCCGGGACAACCGCGAGG
Organism: Verrucomicrobiales bacterium; assembly: GCA_003445095.1. GTDB lineage: Bacteria > Verrucomicrobiota > Verrucomicrobiia > Limisphaerales > UBA9464 > UBA9464. Next base: position 6,193 of record DLVS01000801.1, on the reverse strand, counting down.
AGAGTGATGGCCAGGGCGGCCAGGGCTGGCACTGGCACTTTTCGCCGGAGTCCTAGTGCGCGTATCAGGGTCAAACGAAAAACACTCATGGCTTGAGAGTTTCAACGCGAACTCCGACTGAAATCAACGGGAAAGGAAAGCCGTGGGCGCACGACGAAATCGTTGGGGAGGAACTCAGGCGGTGAGGGTGAGGGCGTCATTTTGGGTGACGTGAGTATTGGCGCGCGCGGTCCAGAAGTCGTTGAAGCGTCGACTTAAAAGGAGGGTACGGAAGTCGAGCACCGCCTCGGCACCGGGCACGGCAGAACATTTCCGATTGTTAAAGACCACGGCTACGTACGAACTTTGTTTGAGCCGCGGATTCGGCTCCGTCCATCATCCCGCCACATACACATTCTTCAATTCCGTATATCCCTCCATCGCGGCCATGCCCAAATCGCGACCCAACCCGCTTTGTTTAAATCCGCCGAACGGAGCTTCCACATGAACGCTGCTGTGGCTGTTCACGCTCAACACGCCGCTTTCTACGGCGCGAACGACCCGCAACGCTCGAGACAGATCGTTGGTCCAGATGGAGCCACTCAGTCCGTACGGGGAGGCGTTCACTTCGTTGAGCATAGTGACTTCATCGTCGAAGGGCGTTATCACCACCACTGGGCCGAAAATCTCTTCGCGCCAGCACCGGTCGGCTAGTCCCACATCCAACAGCACCGTTGGATCCAAATACCACCCACGCGGATGCGATCGACCGCCACCGCACGCGAAGGCGCTGCCTTGTTTCCGGGCATCCGCGAGGAACTCTTCCACCAAGAGGCGCTGCGCGGCACTCACCATCGGACCAAGCTGCGTGGACTCTTGGGAGGGATCTCCCACCACTAGTTTGCGAGTCGCGGCCACGAACTGTTCGACGAAAGGTTCAAAGATCGTTCGCTCCACAAACATCCGACTCCGCGCGCAGCAATCCTGACCCGTGTTGGCAAACACGCTCATCGGCGACGTCTCCGCAGCGCGTTTCCAATCGGAATCCGCAAAGACGATGTTCGGTGATTTCCCGCCGAGTTCGAGCGAAACGCGTTTGAGGTCCCGAGCGGCGAGTTCCATGATGCGTCGTCCAACCTCAGTGGAACCCGTGAACGAAACTTTGCGAATCCGCGGATGCGTCACGAGCGCGTCGCCGACGGCGGCTCCCGAACCTGGTAACACCTGGAGTACTCCCGGCGGCAAGCCCGCCGCGTGAGCGAGTTCTCCCAGTTTGAGCGCCGTCAGCGGCGAAAGCGACGCTGGTTTCAGCACCACACAATTCCCCGCGGCGAGCGCGGGCGCCGCTTTCCAACACGCGATCGGAAATGGGAAGTTCCACGGAACAATCGCCGCGACCACACCGATCGACTGACGCAGCGTGAAGTCCAATCCGCCTCGGCTGACTGGAATCGTCTGGCCGCCGAACTTGGTGACCGCTCCGGCGTAGTATTCGAAAACGCGCGCTCCCAAAGCCGCTTCGTCTCGTGCGTCCGCGATCGGTTTGCCCATTTGTTGCCTCTCGAGTTGGGCAATATCCTCGACGTGCTCGCGCAGCTTCCGCGAGACGGCGAAGAGGATCTCCGTACGTTTGCCTGGAGCGAGGTCCCGCCAGCCCGTTTCCCAAGCGCGGTGCGCCGACTCCACGGCTGAGTCCACGTCGGCCGGTTCGGCGGCGGCGACTTCAGCAAATGGCTCTTCCGTCGCGGGATTGATGAGCGTGGTTCGGCGGCGGTTGAGTTCGGAGCTAAACCGTCCATCGAGAAATAAGTCTGTGGGAATCGCCGACATAAAAGCGGGCCGATGATTCACGGATTTGGCTCGAAGAGGCGAGCGGGAACGGGAGTGGAGGTGGTGGCTCTGCTCCAGCAGAGCAAATCGGGCCCCCAGCCATCCGCAAAACGAACATCGACGGGCTGCTCCGAAGAGCATCTGCCAGCAACTTGTGGATGCGTCCTAAGAGAATGGCGCGCGGGCGACGAATTGACCATCGCGGACTCTTTTTGATCTTCGCGCGGGCGGGGCCGCCGGCGCTCCGTTTACTCAGGACGCGGCATTCGGTCGCCGAGGCGCAAATATTCCCACACCGCCTGAATCGTCTTCGGTCCGTCGCCACCGAGCACTTCCGGCAATGGACTCTTCCCTTCCTCATCGAAGTACACCGGCATCTTGCTGGTGGGATCAATCATCGTCGGCGCGCGCAACCAGCGCCGAAAATACTCGGGCTGCAATCGGGCGAAACTCTGCGCGAAGTTGATGCCGGGCGCCTCGAATACTTGCGTCGCTCCAAACTCGGCCGCGCTGTGGCAACTGATGCAACTGAAACCGCCATTGGCACTGGCCAGCTTTCGACCAGCCTCGGCGAGTTCGGCGGCGTTTGCTGGAGGGGCATCCTCTTCGACGACGGGCGACAAACCAGCGATCGTTGCCAATCCTTCTCCTAGACCTTTCGCGTAGGCCGGGAATGCAGGCATGCGCGCCTCGTTCCACGGACGAGGTTTCACCGGATGCTGGCCAGCGATGAAGCGCTCCGCCCAATCCGGCTTTAGCTTTCCATACAACAGTTCCCAAGCCGGAAATCCCTCGAACTGCCCGTGACATTCGCGGCAATTCAGATGCCGCGATTGGCGAGTGAGGAAATCCGCTTCGGTTGTCCGCCCCAGCGACGTGCGATCAGTAGCCCCGAACGCCCGGAGGTCCACGCGATCCGCAGCAGTGAGTGCGTAGTGAGGACTTTTCGATCCCGGCTTGGGCGAGTCACTCAGACAGCCGGCAGTCCAGCTCGCCAGCTCGGCCAGCGGCTTGGCGGTCAATTCACTCTTTGCGCCGTCCAATGTATGACAATTCAAGCAGCCGCTCGTGGCGACGAGGTTCTTCCCACGCTCAATCACCGCAGTGTCGGCGGACGGTGGTTTGGATTCAATGGGATCGGCCACTGAATCCAAATACGCCGCCAAATTCGCCGCCTCTTCCGAGCTCAACTTGAAGTTGGGCATTCGAATCCAGGCGAAGTGTTCTTCGGGCTTCTTGAGGAACGCTGCCAGAGCGCCCGGCGTGAACTTCGCTTTCACCTGCTTTTGCGAAATCTGATGCGGCTTGACGTCACCACCCTCCGGCGACACGTGACACGCGACACAATGCAGCTTTTCGAACAGCGCCTTGCCGGCCGCCGAGTCGCCGGTCGTAGGCTCAAACTTGGACTCACCCTTCAGGGTCGCCAGGTACGCCGCCACCGCGGAAGCCTCCGCTGGCGCCTCGGGCCCCGTGAACATTTTCGGCATTGGCGTCCCAGGACGCAGCGCCGCTGGATCCGCGATCCAACGCGCCATCCAGTCCGCTTGCCGCCGTGCGCCGATGCCGTTGAACGTAGGCGCGTCCATCGCGAGCTCGGGCATCGTGCCGGGCGCCGCATGGCATTTCGTGCAGCGCAACTCCGCCACGAGATCCCGACCTCGATGAATTTGAAGAGATCGCGTCAACGCTTCACTGGTCGCATGACTCAACTGCGCCAAGGGAAGGGGACTGAGGGGCGTTTCGCGATTGGTCCAATACAACCGGAGGAATGCGTCGCCCATGGCCGGAGCGACATACTCCACGAGCAACGCATTGGTACCCTTGTTCAGCCGAACCGATTTCCCGGCAACTGGCTGTTTTTCTATCCCCTTTGCCTCAAGCGCCACCCCCCCATTGATCGTGACCTTTACCTGTCCGCTAAACGCTGCTTGAAAGGTGAAATCGCTTCGAAGGTCTGCGCTGACCCAGCCTTGCCACTGCGCGGTGAATGGCCCGGGCGGGACGAAGGGAGTCGCGGGCTGCCCCTGTGGCACGTACAGCCAAACGTTGGGAGCGACCGAAACGTCCGTCACGCCGTTTGCGATTAACGTTCGGACCAAACCTTGCGCGGGATCTTCAATCGCCGCGGCTGAGGTCGTGAGAAACACCATGCCGGCCGCGAAAGCCGAGCGGACCAAGGACGACACATGGAAGCGCATGAATCAAGTGGACGTGGAAATCCTGCCGTTCGGGCGCGACAAATTCACCTAATTTCCAGAAGCAGATCAAGCGCACGGGAACCCCAAAGCCAAAATCGGGCGCGAAAGACCGGTTCGCGCAGCGTCCCATTTGTCACCCACGTCCGTGAGATTTCGCCAAATCGCGCCGAAGGAAACCCGTAGTATGGGGTAAGATGAATTCACCCTTGATGGTATTGAACCCCTCGAATCTTTCACGGGCTCCGGCGGAAGGGTACTGGCGTTTTCAGAGCCTGCTCCAGGCCCTTAGCCCGGTGAACGGTCGCACTTGGCTGGTCGAATGTATCCTCGGCCTGGGTCTTGTTTTGGTCGATGGCTGCGCCACGCGGCACCTGACCGACCTCGATCCGCTGCCGCGGGTTCAGCCGCCGCCGGCCGACATTAGTTCCTGCTGTGGACCGCAGTGGTCGAATGTAACGTCCCTTTGCGAGGACAACGACGAGCAATGGCTTCGTTCGCGACAGAGTTACTGGAGGCAGTGAAAGGAGCAGACAGGAACCAAAGTCACCCGCGAATCCCCCCACCGAAGTTCCGCAACGAACTTCCTTTAGGCTGGCCTAAGCCTTCTCAAGGCTGGCTCCACGTCAGCGACGCGTTATGGCTATTCTGCTCATACGGTCGCCCTCCGTGGAAACCGACCAGGTTCTCGCGATGATGGGCCAGCGTGAGGAGATGCAAACCCTTCTGGGCCGAAGTAAAGCGAAGAAAGCCTTGGGAATCGGCAGTTAGGTCTTGCTCCTTTTCATCGGGAGTTCGCAGTTTCGCTTTGATGCCGCCGAGCGGCTGGCCGCGGAAATAAGCTCGTACTTCACCCGGCTTGCCCGTGGGGACGAGATCGAGAGTGAGCAACGGTGCAGCGGCGACGGTCCCATCGGACTGCCAACGCGCGTAGAAGTTCGGCTTTCGGCCCGCCCTAACCGTGAAACTGGTTTCGGCACAAGCCAGGTTGGTCGGCGAAGCGCCCGCCAATAAAAAATGGTCGGATCGCTTCTCGGCCTGGATCGGGACCGGCGTATTCGTGACCCAGACGAACGCGACCGGAGTGGACAGGCTGTCGAGGTAACCCGGAGATTTTTCGAATTTTCCATCCGGTTCTGCGAACCGAATCACAAGCTGGCCGTTGGCCGGCTCGATCCAGACGGAATGGGCGAGGGCTGAATCAGCCACGCCCAAAATGAGCGCGATCCAACCCAAACGGAGCATTTGCATCATATTCATCGAGTCATCCGATCTTCAATTGTGCACCTGGCTCGCCGTCGCTCGATCCGGATTCGCCGCGCCCTTTTCGGGTGTCGAACCGACCAAGGCGGGCGTCAGTAATTCCAAATCCGGTCGCTTCGCATCGCCATCCTCGCCTCCAAGCGCAATCAGTTGCGTACCGCCGGCCGTCACCAGCCGGTGGGCCATCCGGGGATGATCCAAACGCCCAACCACCTCCCAGGAGCGTTCGTCGGGAGCCAGGCGCAGCAAGTCGCCTTGAAACGCATTCGCGTAAATTCGGTCGGCCTGAGTGACCGCAGAACAGCTAAAGCCTTTGAATTTTCCGGGGGGCAAATCGGGGCCACGCGACCACGCGCCGCTCTTCGTGTCGTAAATATCTACCGCCAGGGTGGGACTGTTGTCGGAATCCATACCACCGATGAAAAAGATCCGGGAACCGATGGCCGCGGCGGCAAGCGCTCGGCGCTGGAAAGGCTGCGGAATCTCTTTCCAACCCGCGTGCGGCTCCGTCAGGTCAAGGACGAGAAGAGAACTGGGCCAGACCGGCTTATTGGTGCCGCCCGTCAGTTGCCAGCCACCTCCAACGTACAGCTTTCCTCCGACCACCGTTGCATCATGGCTGGAACGAGGTTCAGGCAATGCTGGAAGTTCATCCCAAACGGCGCGCCGAGGGTCATAGCGCAACACCTCCGCGCGAGAGAAAAGATCCTGTTTGGTCCCGGGTTCATTGCGCGCCGCCATGCCACCGATGCGATAAAGGCAATTCCCGTAAGCAACGAGCGGAACCCCTTGGGCTGAGCTCGTGGAAGGCAAAGTCTCCCACTGTGAGCCACCGGCAATCCGCAACCGGTGAAAGGCCCCTGAAACCATTCGCACGTTGTAGTCATGACGGTCGCCCCGGTGCCCGCCGGACACATAGAGCC
>DLVS01000584.1 GCA_003445095.1 Verrucomicrobiales bacterium | reverse complement strand
ACCGAGATGTAGATTCTTTTTTTTTGAATGATACGGCGGCACCCCAATTCTACGCTCATTCCCTACTCGACGCTCTACCGATCTGCCCCGGTATGATCTAACGACGTTACAACGCGAAGCCAACTCGCGTTTCAGGTTCAGCGCCAAGAACACATTGAACATTGCCCAGGCGCTGTACGAGAAACACAAAGTGTTGACGTATCCGCGAACTGATTCGCGCCATTTGCCGGAGGATTATTTGGGCACGGTGCGGTCCACGCTGGAGTTGCTCAAGAGCTCGGTGTATTCGCCGTTCGCCCAAAAGATTTTGGACGACGGCTGGGTTCGACCCAACAAACGGATCTTCAACAACGCGAAGGTGAGCGATCACTTTGCGATCATTCCGACGGGTCAACTCCCTCGGTCGCTCTCGGATGCCGAGCAGAAATTGTTCGACTTGGTGAGCAAGCGGTTCCTGGCGGTGTTCTATCCGGCCGCAGAGTTTCTTGAGACGACACGCATTACCCGCGTGGAAGGGGAGCCGTTCAAGAGCGTGGGCAAAGTCTTGGTCAAGCCTGGGTGGCTGGAAGTCTACGGCAAGGAGGCGGATTCCGGGGAATCACCGACCCTGGCGCCGGTCGAGCAGAACGAGCAGGTGGCGACCATCGACGTGGAGGTCAAAGCGAATCAAACCAAGCCGCCCGCTCGCTTTACTGAAGCGACTTTGCTCAGTGCCATGGAGGGCGCGGGCAAGCTTGTTGACGACGAAGAACTCCGCGAAGCGATGAGTGAGCGGGGACTGGGGACACCGGCGACCCGGGCGGCGATCATCGAGGGCCTGATTAACGAGGAATATTTGCACCGCGAAGGGCGTGAACTGATCGCCACGGCCAAAGCGTTCATGCTGATGCATCTGCTGAGCGGGTTGGGCGTCAACGAACTCACTAAGCCCGAAATGACCGGCGATTGGGAGTTCCAGTTAAAGAAGATGGAACGTGGGCAATTGGGTCGCGAAACGTTCATGGACGAGATTCGGCGTTTTACGTCGGAAATCGTGGCGAAGGCCAAACAGTTCGACAAAGACACGATTCCTGGAGACTTCGGAATTCTGCAAGTGCGGTGTCCCAAGTGCGGCGGCGAGGTCCATGAGAAGTATCGAGAGTTCAAGTGCCAGAGCTGCGATTTCGCAATCCGCAAGACTCTGTCCGGTCGGATGTTCGATCCCAAGGAGGTCGAACAATTGATCCGTGACAAACAAGTGGGACCGCTGCAGGGGTTTCGCAGCCAGAAAGGGTTCCCCTTCGCGGCCGTCCTAAAGTTGAATTCGGAATTTCGAATGGAGTTCGACTTCGGCAAGGATTCGGATTCCGGTTCGGGCGGAGAAGGGGATTCGTCCCCGGACTTCACGGGAAAGGAGCCCGTTGGTACCTGTCCCAAATGCCACTCTCAGGTGTTCGAGAACGGACTCAACTACACGTGTGAGAAGGCGGTCGGGCCCAGCCGGACCTGTGATTTCAAGACGGGAGCCATCATTTTGCAGCAAGCCATCGACAAGGCACAGGTGGCAAAACTGCTGTCGACCGGCAAGACGGACCTGCTGAAGGGCTTCGTCTCGAAGAAGACCGGACGCAAGTTTGAGGCGTATTTGGCATTGAAGGACGGCAAGGTGGGATTCGAATTTGCCCCGCGGGAACCGAGAAAAAAGGCGGCGACGAAAGCCAGCGGCGAGCCCGAGATGAAGCTCGATTTTACGGGCCAAACTCCCTTAGGTGCGTGTCCCAAATGTGGTGGCAAGGTTTTCGAGGCGCCCGAGAACTTCGTGTGTGAGAATGGCCAGCGGGAAAGTCGGAGGTGTACGTTCAAGGTCGGGAAAGTAATTCTCAGTCAATCGATTGAGGCGGAGCAGGTGAAAAAGCTCCTGGCGGGTGGGAAGACGGATTTACTCACCCAGTTTGTCAGCCGGGGCGGCAAACCCTTCCAGGCACAACTCCACATCGCTGATCGCGGAAAAGTCGAGTTCGAGTTTCCCGAGCGGTAAGAACCGCGGTGATGCCAGCGCGGCGGAAGCAGTTTGGTGCCAGAATTATGCGGCGTTTGGGTTCAAGTTTACCCGATGAGGCTGATCTCCGACGCAGCCCGATCCCGAACAACGGTCACGAACTGTATTTCTCGGGTACCTATTTTCTCAGCATCGAGTTCTTGCCAAAGCGGACTTCGTTCATAGGCTTACCCCTCATTTGTCGAAAATCATGGGTATTCCGCCTGTCCTGTATTTGCTCGCCCTAGGAACTCCGCCTGGAACCACGTCTCCTGAGGACGCCAAACGGGTCATGTTGAAGCAGGTGGGCATGATTGTCTTCATGCTCGTGATTTTTTGGGTATTGCTGATCCGTCCGCAACAGAAGAAGGCCAAAGAACAGTCCGCGCTGCTCAAGGGTCTCAAAGCGGGCGACAAAGTGGTCACCAACGCGGGCATCATTGGGATCGTGACGAGTGTTCGAGACGATGCTGTCACGTTGCGTTCGGCCGAAACCAAGCTCGAGGTTCAAAAAGGCAGCGTGAGTCAGATTGTCGAGCGCGCCGCATAGTTCGTCCGTAGATTTGTTTGCATCATGAATCGTTCCCACTTGTGGAAGGCGCTTTTCGTCGCCTTTGTCATTATTTGGTCGCTAACAGAAATTCTTCCGCCTGGACCGAAGAACCTCATCGCTGAGTTCGATCGCCTGGCGCTCACGAGCGACGCGAAGTTCACCAACATTGTCGGGGTGGCTCAAGAGCTGGAGGTCAAATTTCCCGACCGAGGAAATTATCGAAATTTGCTTGAGGCGATCGGTACCAATGACATTCGGCCGTACTTCCCGACCAATTACCTCGCCGGAGTTGAACCCAATCCGACCCGCGCGATCCTCAATCGCGTTCAAAGGGAGGCAGCGGGTGAATTCAAGCTCGGTCTCGACTTACGCGGCGGCACGTCATTCCTTCTACAGATGGACCTCGCTCGAGGTGCCAGCAACGCACCGTCGATGGAGACTTCGCACTTTGCCGAACAAGCAATCGAGGTGCTGCGCAAGCGGGTCGATGCGTTCGGCGTCGCGGAGCCGATTATCCAACCCGTCGGCGACAAAAGCATTTTGGTCCAGCTCCCTGGCGTGGATGAATCCACCAAGGAATCAGCACGGGAACAGTTGAAAAAGGCGGCGTTCCTGGAATTCCGGATGGTCGACCCAGAGAACGACACCCATGTGAACGGTGGTCTGATTCCTCCGGGCTACATTCGGTTGCCGATGAAGATGAAGAGCCGAACCGGTCAAGAGGGAGTGATTCCAATCTTGGTTAAGCGGCAGCCGGAGCCGGGTTTGACGTCCGATTCGATCGCGGGCGCCCGCGTGGCACGGAATTCGGTGACGGGCGCTCCCGAAATTGATTTCTCGCTTAAATCGGATGGCGCCCGCGCGTTCGGAGAGGTTACCCGCAATAATGTGGGCCAACGTCTCGCAATCGTTCTCGATGGCGTGGTCATTTCAGCTCCGGTCATTAACGGTCCTATTCTCGGTGGGAACGGCCAGATTACCGGGCAGTTCACGGAGAAGGAGGCGTTTGAACTCGCCACCGCCCTGCAAAACCCGCTTCAGGCGCCACTGCAAATTATCGAGGAACGTGGAGTCAGCCCGCGCCTCGGGGCGGAGCAGATTCAAAGCGGTATTCGGGCCTCGCTCTTGGCGGTGTCCTTGGTCGCAGGCTTCATGCTCGTGTATTATCTGCTCGGTGGGCTAGTCGCGAATGTGGCGTTGGTATTAAACGTTTTAATCCTCCTGGCCGTGATGTGTTCGCTGGATGTGACGTTTACCCTGCCAGGAATCGCGGGCATCGTGCTGACGGTGGGTATGGCCGTGGACGCCAACGTGCTAATTTTTGAGCGAATTCGCGAAGAACAGGAGGCCAAAAAATCTGTTCGTGGAGCCCTCGCGGCGGGCTACGGGAAGGCGTTCGGGACGATTCTCGATTCGAATCTCACCACCTTGATTTCGTCGGTTTTGCTGATCGCGCTCGGGACGGGTCCGATTAAAGGCTTCGGCGTCGCCCTTACGGTTGGCCTGTGTGTCTCGATGTTCACCTCGCTGGTGGTGACTCGACTCATCTTCGATTTCTTGCTGGCCAAGACGTCGCTGCTGAACCGGGGGATTAAGATGCTGCATTTCTTTCGAGGTACGAAGTTGGACTTCATGAAGTATTCGAAGCCTGCCTTCGTGCTGTCATGGATCGTGATTCTCGGCGGTCTCGCGTACGCGGTCTTTGGTCGAGGCGAACGGATTCTGGGCACCGATTTTGCCGGTGGGGACACGTTGACGATGAGTTTTGCGCAGAAAGTTGAGATTCCGAAAGTCAGAGCCGAAATCGGTAAGGTTCGGATTTCCGACAACGCCTTCGTGACGGACGTCGAGGTGGACTATCCTCGCGATGTTGCGGGTCAGGCTGGGCAGAACGAAGTCCTTCGCATTGTCGCTCCGAGAGACACGGGACTAAGAATCGAACAGCAGCTTAAAACGGCGTTTCCGGAAGCGAAATTCGAACGCATCCAGTTCGATCAAGTGGGCCCAGTGGTGGGTCAATCCATCCAAAAGTCCGCCATCTTAGCCTCCCTGTTGTCGCTTTTCGGAATTCTTGTGTATGTCGCCTTTCGTTACGAATTCAGTTTCGCCGTCGGCGCCGTGGTTGCCGTAATGCACGACGTATTGATGACGATTGGTATCTTCGCGTTGACCGGCTTGGGCAGCACTTGGACGGGGGGCTGGATTGAAGCGCGGCAATTCGATGCGACGTTCGTTGCGGCATTACTGACCATCATTGGCTTTTCGATCAACGACACCATCGTCATTTTCGACCGTATTCGGGAAGACTTGAAGCTTGGGATTCCTGGTACTTTCCGCGAGTTACTCAACAAAGCGCTTAATCAGACCCTGAGTCGTACCGTCATTACCTCGGGCACCGTCTTGTTGGCGACCTTGGCGCTGTATTTGTTTGGCGGGCGAACCATCAACAATTTCGCATTCACGTTCCTGGTGGGCATTATCACCGGAACCTACTCATCAATCTATATTGCGAGCGCGTTGGTGTTTTGGTGGCACAAGGGCAAACGGCCTGCCCTCGGCGCGGGCGCAGTCACAACCGTGTCGGTTCCAGTGGAAGCGCGCGCGTAAAGATTCGGCTGGCCCCATGAATTCGTCTCAATTTGTTGCCAGCCGGACCGGCGAAAACAGGGGCTAAGGGGTAATAAAGTTCTCGGCAGATGGCCTAACCTTCGGTATTTCCTGGGGACCGGAAACGTCGTCCGACTCCGCGGTTCGGGGTTGGCGACGGTGTTCGCGGGGTTCCGGCCTGGTCCACGCGCGATTGCGCCAAGGGGCGGGCGGTCACTTTAATTATCAGCTAATCACACAATCGTTTCGGGGGTTCGCGGGCACGCGCGCGGCTTCGGTTGAATGCGGGTGCGCAACCTTGGAAGGAGAATACTACGGATGAGTTTGGTCTCGTTTGCGGACTTGGCAGTACCGTCGGATGTCCAGAAGGTCCTTGAGCGGCTCGGGTTTGAGGCACCAGTACCGGTGCAAACGGCGGTCCTAACGGCCCTCAAATCCTCGCGGAGCGCGGTGATTGCGGCTCCCGCTCGGTCGGGTCGGGGAACGGCATTGGCACTAGCGGCGGCTACCTTGGCGAGTAGTAAGGGAGAGCCGACCCAAGTTCTCGTTTTGACCGGCACTCGAAGCCGTGCCTTCCAGTTGAGCGACGCGGTGAGGACGTTCGTGGCCGGCCGTAAATCTGTGACGGTGGCGCCCTGGGTTTTTGGCCCTAGCGCCGAACGGCAGTCCGCCTTAGCGGAACGCGGCGCGACGGTCGTAGTAGGCACTCCAGGGGTTCTCCGGCAAGCCGTTCACGATGGTAAGCTGAAGCTCGACCAGGTGACCGCTGTTCTGATCGACAGCGCGGATGAACAACTGGACGTCGGGCTTGAAGAGGATGTGGAGGCCCTGCTGGCAGCGGCACCTGAGTCGCGATTGGTGATTGCGCTCGCAACGATCCTGACTCGCGAATTGGAAGCATTGGCGGTGCGCCGTTTTCCCGAGGCCGACCGTCTCGTCCCGGAACCGCCCGCGACCGCACCCGCATTGACGTGGTTTAGCGTCGATTCGTCGGAGAAGTTTCTCGCCCTGACCGTTCTAATGGATCGGCACCAGTTGAAGGGTGGTCTCGTATTCACCAACGATCGCTTGTCGGCGGACGAACTGGCGGGTCGATTGACCGCGGTGGGATACCCGGCGGAATGTGTCACAAGCGATGTTTCCGCAAGCGTGCGTGACCGGGCGCTGAAACGGTTCCGGCAAGGAGCGGTTTTGTTTTTAGTGGGATCGGTCGGCGGCCTGGCTTCCGTGGAGGTCGATCCCGTCCCCGCGATTATTCACTTCGATTGGCCGTTGGACGAGAGTGAGTTCGTCAAGCGCCATGAACGGCTCCACGCGGGTGGCGTCGCGTTCGCCTTTGCGTCGGGCCGAGAACTGATTCGTGCGCGAGCGGTTTCGCGGAGGGGGTCGCCTGTTCGGCTGGGACGATTACCGTTAACGGGCGAGCTGGCTGAGCAGCGATTGCAGGCGAATGTCAGCCGTCTGCGAGAAGCGTTGGGCGGGCGCAATCCCGCGGCCTGTCGATCCGTGGTTGATTTGCTGATGGCCGAAGGTTTCGAGCCCGCGGTGATCGCGGGCGCCGCCATCCGATTGTTGGGCACCCCTGAGTTGCCTACTTTGCCGCCGCCGTTGCCGCCGCCCGTGGTGTCGTCCAACGAGTCGAGCCCAGTGGCCGTCGCTGAGTTGCGAGAGGACCTCGCTCCGGCTCCGGTTTCGGAAGCATCGGGCGATGATCAGTCGGATTGGTCTCCAGGGGTGGGCGCGACCGAGGAGGTGGCTCCAACTTCTAGTGAAGGGGATGCCTCGGGCTATGAGACCGGTGAACCTGGCTATGCCTATTCCGACAACGCGGCGGAGGATGGCGTGGTGTATCCTCCGGGTGCCAATTTTGGTGACGACGAGACCGGTACGAGCCCTGGAGGTGACGATCGAGCGGGCAGACGCGGCCGCCGCGGTGGCCGCGGACGAGGCGCTGGCCGGGGTGGCGAAGGGGGACCGACGGCTTCAGGTATGAAACGCTTGTGGCTTAATGTCGGTCGGATGGATCGAATTCAACCGCGCGACATCGTTGGGTGTATCTTGGGAGAGACCGGCCTGCCGTCGGTCGCGGTGGGGCGGGTTCAACTCTTTGAGCGGCACACGTTGGTGGACGTATCGGGGAGCTTCGAAAGTCAGATTCTCGAAGCCCTGAACCGGGCGGCCGTGCGTGGGCGCAAGCTGAAGGCCAAAATCGCCGCGTATTGATCGGTGACCTCAGCTAGATTTCCGCAGGAGCGTTTTGCGGCCTGGCGGCGACCGCGCTCCGGAAGGTGTCAGGCGATCGGTCTGGTGGCTGACGATTTGTGGAACCGCTTCAATTTGATGAGTTCGCCGGGACGCAGGATCCCGTGAGGCGTTATGATCCCCGTGATTAGTTCGGGAGGGGTCACATCAAATCCGGGGTTGAGGGCTGTGCTGGTCGGGTTGGCAATCCGCACGTAGGCGCGCGACCCAACCTTGGAGCGAGGAGTTTTTCCGATGGACGGATGCAAGGCACCCCAAGCTCCCAAGACTTCGTCGCCGCTGCGCTCCTCAATGGGGATGCGTTTCCAGGATTTTAGGTTCCAATCAATGGTCGAAAGCGGGATGGCCACGTAGAACGGAATTCCATGCCGGTGCGCGAGGACCGCTGTGGAATAAGTGCCGATCTTGTTGGCCACGTGACCCGTGTGACCAAGCACGCGATCGCTGCCGACGAGGACCAAGTCGATCTTGCCGCGTTGCATTAGGTCCCCCGCGGCATTATCGGCAATGACATGGTGCCGAATTCCCTGCTGGGCCAGCTCCCACGCGGTGAGACTGGCACCCTGACAGCGGGGCCGCGTTTCGTCGCAGAGGACCAGAAAGTCGCGCCCTCGGTTCTGGGCCGCGTAAATCGGAGCGGTGGCGGTCCCGATGTCCACGAACGCCAGCCAACCGGCGTTGCAATGGGTGAGTACGGTCGCACCGTTGCGGATCAAGGGCGCGCCGTGAGTGCCGATGGCGCGGCAGTGCGCTATGTCTGCGTCGGCAAAGTGTTGGGCGGCCGCCACGGCGAGCTGTTGCTGTTCGCGCACGGTGGCCCCGCGCTGCATCTCCCTTCGCACGGCGTTCAGCGCGTTCACAGGGTCTACTGCCGTAGGACGGGCCGATTTCAGCACGGTGTGAACCGTCTGGATGTGTGCGTTGAAGGCACCGAGACTCTGACCGCGGAAAGCGCGGGCGCCCTGCGCCAGTCCGAAGGCGGCCGTGGCTCCGATTGCTCCAGCGCCGCGGACGATCATATCGCGAATCGCGGCCGCGGTGGCCTGATAATTTTTCATGGCCACGACAATGAAGTCGTGGGGCAGACAGCGTTGATCAATCAGACTGACCGCGTTCGTCTGCGGGTCGAACGAAACGGTTTGAAAGTGCTTGGTGCGGCCTCTGA
>DLVS01000454.1 GCA_003445095.1 Verrucomicrobiales bacterium | reverse complement strand
GTCGTACTGGCCCAGAACCGAAAACTCGTCGTGGTCGAGGTTGATTCGATGGAAAGACGACGACTGGAGCTCCGGCATTAGGAAATTATCTTCGTCGGCGAAAGTGACCCGGCAGCCCAAGGCAGCGAGTTCGTGTCCGAACATTCCGTGCCCGCAGCCGAGGTCGAGCGCAGCGATACTGGGCCCGAATGAGATCCCCCGAGCACGAAGCCAACGGATCGCATCTACCGCTTGCAGCCGATAAAACTCCGCGTCGTCGCGATGACGGAGGAAGCGCCAGAGTAATTGGGGGAGGATCATGCGGCCTCAATGCTTCACCACCCGGAGTCGGAACCAGACTTCTTCGGGAGTGAGCCAGGTCGCGAAGAAACGTTCGTACACAACGGGTTCAAGATTGATAAGCCCATTGAGCCATCGAAGGGCAGCGAAGTTGGAGAAGTGGAACCGCTTCTCTTCGACTAGGAAGCGAGCCGGCGAGCCGTAGTTGGTCCGATGGCCGAGCTTCCATTTTTCGTAGAACCGGAGGCGACGGCCGCTGATGTCCTCGTAGTTATCAAACGAACGGATGCCGAACGGAATCCGGTGGTCCGGCTCGGAATAGTATTTCGTGCTCAAAAAGAACGGGACCCGCACCACCAGCAGTGCGCCTGGTTGGGCGACGCGCCAAATTTCAGTGATCGCCGCGTTAAAGTTGGCCAAGTGCTCCAGCACGTGGCTACAAAGTATTTCCTCGAAATGCGATTCAGGAAAGGGCCACGGATACTTGTTCAGATCGGTGAGTGTGTTCCCGCCGTAGTCCACCATATCGAGGTTGACCCAGCCTGGTCGGATATCGAGGCCGCACCCCACGTTCAGGCGCCGCGGGTGGGCGGGATTCCCGGATGGTTCCGTCATTGGCGTGAACCTGCCGGGGCGGCGCGCAAAAACCAATCTGGAGTTCCGGCAAACTCGGAATCTCGCCATCCTGGCCTGCGGTGAACAACGCGGCAGTAGTACTTCCACAATCCGGGTGCAGCCGACACGCTGGGTGAAACCTATGAGTGCTCGCGCCCTGGTCTCTCCGTTCTTCCTGACCCGCTACTTGCTGCGGCAGGCGATTCAGGCGGCGGTTCGCTCGGCTCCCGCCCGCGGGTCGTTGATCGATATCGGCTGCGGTCAGAAGCCGCATCGCGACTTGTTTCCCGACCTCGGGCGTTATGAAGGGATTGATTTTCCCAGCTTTTCGGCCAACAAGGATTTCTCGACGGGAAAGCCCGACTTCACCTTTCCCTCGGACTACACCCAGAATTGGCGCCTGCCGTTTGAAGACGGCAGCTACGATCACGCGGCGGCCTTCGAAGTCTTGGAACATCATCCCGAACCCGCATTAGCGCTACGCGAGTTGGCTCGCGTCATTCGCCCGGGCGGAAACATTTATCTGTCGTGGCCGTTTACGTTTCCGTTACACGAAGAACCCCATGACTATTTCCGCTACACCCACCACGCGGTGGAACGTTTGGCTCAAAGTGCCGGACTCGCGCCCGTGGGTTTTTGGAGGACCGGGGGCGTGGTGGCGGCGATCGTCACGTTGCTGACAGGAAATCTAGCGATGTTCCATGACCGCGGCGGCTGGAGTCGGTGGCTGGCGTTGGTTCTTTATCCGGCGTTCCTGGGGTTGCAGTACGTGGCGCTGCCGTTTGCGCACCTGGGTAATCGGACCGTGTTGTCTTACGTGGCGGTGCTCCGCAAAGGCGATGGTGTGAACAGGCTCTAACAGGTCGATTTAACAAAAGGTCAACCGCGGCTGCGGTGAGGGGAATGCTTGACTCTAGGGACGCGCGGCAGCAGCGAGGGTCGGGCCAAGCACTCCAAACGTTCGGCCAGCGGCTCCGAGAACGACTTGGCACAACCTCAGCCCTGCTCTGGGCTCAAGGCTTCGACCCGAGCCTGAAGTTCCAAGGTATTCCAGCACGACCCCATCCAATTTCGTCGAGCTCGGGAACTTCCTCTTCGTGGAGGAGAACGGGGGACGCGTTTGGCGGGTGGGATTTTCCCTGCCGCCCGGCAGCCTCTTCTCTCGCGCAGCGGGTTAGATGAGGGCGAGGTGAAACTCGCCCAGACCCGTTGGTGGCTCCACACGCGGACGGCTCCGCAAAGCGTCGCCCCACCACTCCGGACTACGAATCGGCGAGGGAGTCGCCTTTGCCCTTCCGAAGCTCTCGCTGCCGCAGCCAGAGGAAAATCACGGGCGTCACAATCAGAATGTGAATCAATGAGCTAATGCTCCCACCGATCACCGGCGTGGCGATGGGCTTCATCACTTCGGCTCCGGCGCGGGTGCTCCACATGATCGGGAGCAAGCTGGCAATGGTCGTCGCGACGGTCATGACTTTGGGACGTAGGCGAAGGCGTGCACCTGACTTCACGGCCTCCACCAGATCCGCGGCGGAAAACCCGCCCCCCCGATGAGAGCGCTTTTTGGCCAACGCTTCTTCGAGGTACACGACCATCACCACACCCGTTTGAATGGCGATGCCGAAGAGGGAGATGTAGCCAATCCAGACAGCCACGCTGAAGTTATACCCCAGCCACGCTTGGAGAAATACGCTGCCGCTTAAGGCAAATGGCACTGCGAGGATCACGTGGGCCGCTTCTTTGGCCGAATGATAGACGACGTAAAGGAGCAGGAAGATGATCAGCAACGACACCGGCACAATAATCCGAAGCGTGCGTTCCGCGCGGAGCAATTCTTCATATTGGCCGCTGTATTCAATCGTGATCCCTTTCGGAAGTTGAGGAACGATCTCCGCCGTAATGCGACGCCGAACTTCTTCGACGAAGCCTCCCAAGTCGCGGCCTTGCACGTTGGCCTGAACGAACACCCGTAGTCGTCCGTTTTCGCTGGCAATCTCGTTCGGTCCCGTCGTCCGCCGAATCTTCGCTACTTGGCCTAGGGGAATCTGCATCCCGTTCGGCGCCGCCACGAGGATTGCTCCTAGCTTCTCCAGATCATCGCGCTCGTCGCGTTCGAGGCGCACTTGGATCGGGAACCGTTCACGGCCCTCGATCGTCGTCGCGACGGTCCGCCCGCCGATACCGACTTCGACGGCGTTCAGCACCGTTTCGGCACTCAGTCCGTAGCGCGCCATCGCCGGTCGATCGACCTCGATTTCCAAATACGGTTTACCCTGAACCCGGCTCGGCGCAACACCCACAGCCCCGCGCACCGTCTCAAGAACGCGCTGCACCGCGAACGCCTGCTGTTGCAGCGACTCAAGATTGTCGCCCAGAACCTTGACACCCAACTGAGCGCGGATGCCCGTGGCGATCATGAGGACGCGATTCTCGATCGGCTGGAGGAATCCTGGCACGTAACCCGGTACTGCGGTGAGAGCGTGCGACAGCTCGCCGACCAACCTTTCTCGAGTCATGCCTTCTGGCCAGACGGGATTCCGTACCGTCCATGGAATCTTCAACAAGCCCAACACCGTGCGGTTGGTGGTGAGGTATTCCGGGTGGAGCATGATAGTGGTTTCAATCATTTCGACCGGTGCCGGATCGGTAGCGGTTTCGGCGCGCCCTAGCTTTCCCGCGACGCTTTCGACTTGCGGGAACTGGCGGATGACTTGGTCCTGCCAAGCCATGATTCGCTTCACTTCTGTCAGCGAAGTGGAGGGCAAGAGAACCGGCATGAACAACAGGGAGCCTTCGTTCAAGGTCGGCATGAATTCCTTCCCGAATCCCGAGACGGCTTTGATTATTCTCGGGGGCGCGCCCGCCAGCGCTATTTGTTCGCGAACGGGTCGAGGCAAACCGAGGGCGAGCGTCAACGCCGCGATCAGGAGCAAAGTTGCCGCCGAAAGAATCAGTCGCGGATGACGCAACGCCCAGTCCAGAGCCGGATCGTAAATCCGCAGCAAGACCCGCATAACCCAGTTGTCGTGCTCTGCGTGAAACGGGCCTCGAACCAGCAGCGAACACAACACTGGTACTAAAGTCACCGCCAGGAATGTCGCGCCGAGACAGGCGAACGTCTTGGTGAAGGCCAACGGCCGAAAGAGTTTGCCTTCTTGTCCGCCCAATACAAACACCGGCAGGAATGCCAGAATGATGATGGCCATCGCAAAGAAGATCGGCCGGCCGACTTGCCGCGCCGCAGTCAAGGTGCAAGCCATTGTTTCCGCCGGCGTAAGTCGCCCAGCTGATTTCGCTCCTGGCTGATCCGTGGACGTACCAAGCGCCGAACGCTTTTGCTCTTCGGCCCGTTCACAATGCCGGATCACGTTTTCCGTCATCACAATGCCAGCGTCCACCAAGACGCCGATGGCGATCGCAATGCCCGCGAGGGACATGATGTTGGACGAGATCCCAAACTGATTCATCAGGATGAATGAAATCAGGATCGAGAACGGCAAGGGAATCGTGACGATCAGAATGCTGCGAAAGTGAAACAGAAAGATGATGTGAACCAGCGTCACGAGGATGATCTCTTCGACCAGCGCATCCCTGAGCGTAGCGATCGTGCGGGAGATCAGGTCGCTGCGGTCGTAGAACGGGCGAATCGTCACACCCGGAGGCAGACTGGGCGCCAGTTGAGCAAGGCGCGCCTTGACTCGCTCGATCACGGCCATCGCATTTTCCCCGGTGCGCATCACGACGATGCCTCCCACGACCTCGCGGCCTTCCACGTCCAAGGCGCCCCGACGGTAGTCCCCGCCCAGCCGGATCTGCGCGACTTGCCTTAGGTAGACGGGAGTTCCGTTGACGGACTTGAGCACAATGTTTTCGAGGTCAGTGGTATTTCGTATCAGCCCGACGCCGCGCACCACAAACTCCATGCCATTCTCGTCAATCGTCTTTCCGCCTACATTCAGGTTATTGGCGGTGACGGCGGTGACGACTTCCTCAAGGGTGACTCCCAGGTCCCGCATTTTCAGCGAACTGACTTCGATTTGGTACTCCCGCACAAAACCACCGATGCTGGCGACTTCGGCAACTCCCGCCACCGAGTTCAACTGGTAGCGCACAAACCAATCCTGTAAGGCCCGAAGCTGCCCGAGATCGTAACCTCCGTTCGGCGCTTTGGTGGGATCGACTTCCAAATAGTATTGATAGACCCATCCCAGACCGGTGGCGTCTGGCCCCAGTTGCGGAGTTACCCCGCGAGGCATCAACTGCGTGAGATAATTCAACCGCTCCAGCACCCGCGCGCGCGCGAAGTAGTTGTCCGTTCGGTCTTCGAAAATCACGGTGATCAACGAAAAGCCAAACATGGAATTGGCGCGGACCGTTTTGACGCCGGCTAGGCCCTGGAGATTGGCCGAGAGCGGGTATGTGACTTGGTCCTCGACCTCTTGCGGACTGCGCCCCGGCCAATCGGCAAACACAATGACCTGGTTCTCGCTGAGATCGGGAATGGCGTCGACGGGTGTTGAATCGAGCGCCTTCCAGCCCCAGGCGAACAACAGCACGGAACCGCACAGGACCAGGAAACGATTGCGGAGCGACCATTCGATGAGACGATGAATCACGGTGGTACCTCCGTGCCGCAGTCCAACATCTCCGAGCCAAAGTACGGATTGCGAATGGGGCCCTTCAGTTGCAGCCATGAGGCTCGGGGAGGCGCGCCCGGGAAGGCCTTTTGGCTCATCGGACACTGATAAATCTTGAGCTCGGGAAATTCGTGAAGCCCACGGAGCGATTTCGCGAAGTCAACCACGGCGGTGCTGAACGGGAGAAATTCTTTCCGGGCGGCGGGTAAGTCGGGAGCCGGATCGAGATGACTCGCTCCAACTACCTTGCGAATGAGCGTCTGCCATCCGGGCGAGCCTTCGAACACCGTCGCCAATTCCCCGGCCGCGGCGTGAACTTTGGGCGCGAGTTCATTGAACCTGGCGAATGAGTCCGCCGAGAGGCTTTCGCGAGCGGCATCGGCCAGATCGAGAAAGCTCCGGAGCGCTTGGAGTTGCGATGCGGTTAAGGGGACTGTGGGGCGACTGAGCTGCGGGGTTGAGGACGAAGCAGGATTCATCGGCCCCGTCAGCCCATTCAATTGCGCCTGCCCGTCGAGG
>DLVS01000700.1 GCA_003445095.1 Verrucomicrobiales bacterium | reverse complement strand
CCCCCCGCAGTCAACATGATCACCGAGAGGGAGGGATGGGCCTTGCCGATCTCGGTCAGGACATCCAATCCGTTTTCGGTGCCCAAGTTCAGGTCAAGCAAAGCCACATCAAACTTATCCTCCTTGAGCCGTTGCAAAGCCCGGGTTCCGGAGTCGACTCCTTCCGCGTAGTGTTGGTCGTCTTCAATCAGGAAGCAGGTCGCATCGCGAAACGCCTTGTCGTCATCAATAACTAGGAAATCCATGGGAATTGTATCAAAGAGGAAGTCGAACGACGAAGGCGGCCCCCGTACCCGGCGAACTTTCGCACTCCAACGTGCCGCCCAGAAGCCCGACCAGTTTGCGGGTGATGCTCAATCCGAGTCCGGTGCTGGGCTCACCCCCGGTCGGGCGCGCCGACAACCGTTTGTATCTTTGAAACATCCTTTCTTTATCCTCGGCGGTAAATCCTGGCCCTTCGTCTTTTATCCGAAAGTCCACACTTTCCGCACTGGTACTCACCGATACTTCGATAGTGCGACCCGGCGGGGAAAACTTCACGGCGTTACTCAACAGATTCTCCAGAACCTGGCGTACGATCGCCCCGTCGGTCCGGACCACGGGAGTTCCCGCTGGATCGGCCGCCGGCAGGAACACCAACCGCAGGTTTTTCCGTCGGGCCGAAGCCTGGTGCTGTTCGATCACGTCCATGACCAAGGAGCGTGGGCTAACGGTCTTTCGTTCGATCGCCAGGCTTCGTTCCGCTGCGGCGTTGGCCAGAAATTGTCGGACAAAGGCCAGCGTTCGATCAGTCGCCTCGACAATGTTGGTGCTGAGTTGATGGACCCGTGAATCTCCTTCGGTCCGCGCCGCCAAAAGCTGAGAACTCATGAGCACACTGCCCAAGGCGTTCTTGAGATCGTGTGCGAGGATCCCTAAAAGCTCATCCTTATCTTCGGCCAATTGGCGCAGTCGATCTCGCGCCGCCTTCAGGGCCAGATGGGTCTGCACTCGGCGCAGCAGTTCGGCTTGGTTGAACGGCTTGGTGACGAAATCCATCCCACCGCAATCCAGAGCGCGAACGATTAAACTTTTTTCGTCCGCGGCCGACAGGAAGATGACCGGCAAGTCAGCGAATGCGGGCAGTTCCCGGATTCGTCGGCACACCTCGAAGCCGTCCATTCCGGGCATGAGCAAATCGAGCAACACCAGATCGGGCGGCCGCAGCGAGAGTCGCTTCAGGGCGGTCGGCCCGTCCGCAGCGGTAATAATCTCATACCCTAACTGTCCCAGCATGGTTCCCAGGACGCGGACATTCGATGGCTGATCGTCCACGATGAGGATTCGCGCGGTCGGAGGGTTGCTGGACGGCTCGGCACTCATGAGGGCAACGGAACGGCCCGAGCTTCAATCTCACTGATCACTTGGGGAAAACGCGCCAACTCCGCTTCCAAGCCCGGTACATCATAACCTTCAGCGGATCGCTGAAGCGCTTGCGCATACGCGACCAAGGGCGGGCAGTTGCCGTGTTCCCCCAGACCCAGGAGCTGCCGCGCAAATTCGCGAGCTTCGTTGAATGCCCCGCCTTCCCGGACCGCTGGCCACTCGTCGGCATCCAATTTGTGCAATTCCGCCGACAAGTCCGCCCAGTCCAAGGTTCGCAAGTCCTTCGATCCTGCCGGAGGTGACTCCTGTTCCGGCATTCTCGGGGCGCACCGTTGGAGGAATCCCGCGAGTTCCTCAAACAGGGCCCGACGGGTAAAGGGCTTCTGCACGTAACCGCTAAACTGTTGCCGAAGCTGATGTTCATCTTCCATCAGGCTCGAAGCCGTCACCACGATGACGGGCACCATCTCTAGGCCTGGCGTCGCTCGAATCTTCGCGAGAGCCTCCTGCCCATCCATGTGCGGCATTCGAATGTCCAAGAGCACGACATCAGGACGCAAGGCCTCGGTCAGCGAGACGGCCTCGAGTCCGTTGGCGCCGAAGTGGATTCGATGATGCGAGCCCTCGAAAACTCCGGCGATCAGTTGGCGGTTCATTTCGTTGTCATCGACCACGACAATCGTCGCCGGCGCGAGCTCGTTAAAGTCCACCGCACCTTCCTGGACTGACGGGCGCCCGACCGACAACCGTGCCGACACGGTCACATTAGGAATTCGAAGATGAAATGTCGTGCCCTGTTCGGGGACGCTCGCCACAACGACGGATCCGCCCATCATCTCGGTCAATCGTTTCACAATGGCCAATCCCAGGCCGGTGCCTTGCTTTTCTTGAGGACGACGCGCATCCGCCTGGCCAAACGGCTTGAAGATGACATCCAAGCGGTCCTGGGGAATACCGACACCCGTGTCCTCCACTTCCACCAACAGCGTAATGCGGCTGCTGCGGTCGGCTGGTTGCTCGGGCCGGACCGTCAGTCGCACAAAGCCGCGTTCGGTGAATTTGACGGCGTTGCCAACGAGATTGACCAACACCTGGCGGAGGCGTGTCCGATCGAGCAGCAGTGACCGTGGCAATTCCCCGGCGAGTTCACAGGTCAGGTTCAGCCCCTTCTTCGTCGCCTGCTCAGCGAAGACGGTCTGGATAAAATCGCAAATTTCGCGGGGATCGGTGGGTTCCGGATGTAATTCGACCACACCCGCCTCAATCTTGGACATGTCCAAAACGTCGTTGATGAGCTGCAGCAGGGATTCGGCTGCGGTCCGTATGGAGAGCAGGTAACGTTGCTGCCGGGGATCGCGGATGTCCGAAGCTAAGAGTTCGGTAAATCCTAGGATCGAATTCATGGGTGTTCGGATCTCGTGGCTCATATTGGCTAGGAAGGAGCTCTTCTGCTCGCTACTGTGCTCCGCCCGGACCTTTGCCTCGGCCAATTCGCGTTCTCGGCGTTCATGCTCGAAACCCACTCGAGCCAGGTAGAAGGCAAAAAACCCGGCACCGACGCCCAGCAATCCGGCGACCAGACTCGTAAGACTGGCCCGATCCAACTGTTGGCGGGTCCGGTCGACGTTAGCCGCAAATACTTTGAGCCGCTCACCACGCATTTTGGTCACCAGAGCGCGAATCCGGTCCATCGTCTCCTTCCCCTTGTGGGTTCCAATCAGCGCCGCAGCCGCCGGAAATCCCATGTCTTTTCGGGTATCGATGATTTCCTGCAACTGATTGATTCTCACTTCAGCCAATACTCGGAGATCAACCAGATCCCTCCGCAACTGGAGGTCATTCATGGCCAACTCCGTCAAGGCTTGAAGTTCATCTGGCAAGCGCTTGCGGGCGGCCTCATAGGGTTCCAAATATTCTGGAAATCCAGTGATAGTGAAACCGCGCTGGCCGGTTTCGGCATCCTGGAGCAACGCCAACACTTGTCCTACGGCCTCGTTGATGGTGGCAAGGCCCACCGCCTCATCGACAGAATGGGCGAGGCGTTGCCAGGTCAAAGCCGCCATTGCCACGCCGGCAATGGACAAGGTCAACCACAGCGCCACGAGGAGGCTGTGAAATTGCGACTTCAAGACCCCAAATCTCATGAATCAGGCGCAAACATCCGATCTACCTTTGGATCTGTTCAAACTTTGACGAGAGATGCCTTGCTCAAGAAACGGATACTCGAAGCTGGTGCCGGATGTGAACATGGATTATCGCGCGAGGAATTCGGCGACCGGCCTAAGTGAGGGGATACGCTCGCTGACGATCCGCGCCGCGACCACCACTGGAACCGCGACAAACGCACCCGGAAGTCCCCATCGCCATACGAAGAACATCAACGCCACGAAGACGACGACTTCCCGAATCAGCAGGCCCGAATCGCCCGACGCTGGCGGCAGCTTCTCTTAGTCGCAAGGCCGGCCTGATCACTCCCACCAGGCGGGCCTTAACGCGTGTTACATTGGCCGGGGCTTCTTCGAACCATGCCACGACCGGCCGGGCAAAATGAGAAAAGCAAAAAATCAAGGTTACCAACAGCAGACTCACCACGATGAAAGCGGCAATCGGCGGCGGCACACGGACATGGATCAACAATCGAACGGGTGGACAAAGCGCCATCGCAAAAACAACCGCCACCGTCACTGGCAACAGCGCTGCTTGTGCGTAGTGGAGGATTGCTGTGCCTGCCGCGACGAAGACGACGAGGCAAGTAGTCTTCACCAACAGCCCGGACCGGCTCTTCGCAAGGACGGTCCTCTTCGGCAGCGCCAAGTTGGTAAGCTCCTCAACCGTCCAATTGCCATGTTCATCTGCCTCCAGAGTCTCCATGAGCTTCGATTCCGAATTCATCAGCGGTCAGCTTCAACGATTCACCATGAAACCAATAGTAAGATGACCGCGATGGTTTCGACCATACAGTTTACCCCATGGATTCAGATCCTCGCAACGCCCGCAATCAGCGGTGCGACAGCGATAGAACAACTCCCCCTCGGCCAGTGACGGACCAACGGAAAGTTGTAGAAGCGGTGACCGGCACTCACCGGTCACCGAGGGCGTGTTGCGCTGCCATGCAACTCTCCCGTCCGATTTCGACGCGTGATCCATACCAATTCAATAATTCCCACTCTTATCGTTGATGCAAAGCGTTTTACAGAGATGACACTTTCTGACGACGTGACACGTATGGGCATTCTGCAACGGATAAGCAGCCAAGTGAATGCATTTGGCATCTTCGTTCGGACTGCTCGCTGTTGAAGTCGGTGGATGGGGCGTTGAGTCCTGTTCTCGTAGGCCGGCGAATCGCAATCGATCGGGTGGACTTCTAAGCAATTCGCAAGGGCTCCGCACGGTTTTCACCGACGAAACTCGAGAATCAGGGCCGCAGCGGTGGATTGGAACGGGTACCCGTACTTGGCAGGTTTTGTGCACCACTAAACGGGGGCCCAACCGAATCGACACATTACTTCTCATTAAATTGTCGCCCCATGAGTTCACCAACCGCCAATGACAACACCATCAACATTGGCGGACCTTCGAATGCGGCTCAGTCGCTGTCGAACACACCGGAGATATGTCGGGAGGAGACCAAGCGAACTGAAACACAGGAGCGGACATTGACCGAGCTCCTTCAGAAAGCCCCTGAATCGATAACTCGGGTATCGGTCGCAAGTGGCGACCGCAAGTCTCGGCTAGCTTGGCTCGAATCCTACTGCCCACTCGCGTTCAACTGTGATATTCACACACTTAATATGGATGTAAACCGGCTTGTCATGACTAAAACCGTGTCACCGAAATGGTCCCGAAGTCATTAATCGAGCTAAAATCCGACAAGATTGGTTACCATACCCGACAATTCGAAGTAGAGTTGTGGCCGGGCGACGGGGTTTCGATATGCCTAGTCCCAAGAACCTCGCCGTGGATGCCTGCGAAGGGGTTGACTTAGCCGCAACCTGAAACCTTGGCTTCAATTTAGGACTGCAACGCTTCGGACAGGCTAAAACGGTCCTCCAGGAGCACTAACGCCAAACGCCGCCCAAGCCCACCGTTTCGCCGCAGAGCACTTCGGCCGACCGGGTTAAAGTTGAACTTGCTGGTAGGACCCTGCCCGCTCAATGAGTGAGCACGTGACGAAGATAAAGATAAAGCAACGGAGCGTTGAACAGCGGACTGTCGATCAGATCGAGGATCCCCCCAATCCCTGGGAAGAAGCGCCCCGAGTCCTTCACACCTGCTTCACGCTTGAAGGCGGATTCGATCAGGTCACCCACGACAGCTCCCAGACTCAGAATAATTCCCAGCACGATGGCGTGCCCCACGGTGAGTTCCTTGAGTCGTTCGCCCGCTAGCGCCGCTAGGGCGACGCTGGCTCCAGTCGATACGATCACTGCCCCCGCGAAGCCTTCCCAGGTTTTCCCCGGACTGATCCGCGGAATCATCTTGTGGCGTCCGATCAGGGAACCGACGCAGTACGCACCAATGTCGCTAAACTTCGTCACGATCAGCAAATAAAGGACGTAATAGCGTCCTTCGATGCCGGTGAGGTAATTGATCTTTTGTACGAAATTGAGAAGCCACGGCACATACATGAGCCCCATGAGCGTCGTCGCAATTCCAGTGAAGCCTTGCGGATTATTACGGTCGAAGAGCTGACGCAGGCAAAGTCCAAGCACAAACAGAACCAGTACTCCGGTTTCAAAATCGTTCGGCTTGGAGGGCCGCATTTGCAGCTCATTGGCGTGCGTGACGTAGTAATGCGTGCTGACAATGAGCGCGATGCCGGCGGTCAGGCCCCACCATTTGAAGCAAGTCAACCCGCGCTTCTCGATCAAGCCATAGAATTCCCAGAGGCCGAGTCCGGTAAGGAGGATCATCAGCAACAAAAATACGTTGTTTCCGATGGCCGGGTTCGACGCAAAAATGGCGGTCAACACGATCGCCCACAGCACCACGGTGCTGGCGAGCCGGCGCACAAAGGTCTGACCTTTGGATAACGCGGGGGCAGCCGGCGGATTGGCGTCAGGCATGACGCCGGTTCTGCTAGCAGTCCCTAGGGGCACGAGGAAAGCCGGGAGTTAAGGAGAATTCCCGAGGCGGATCCGTAACCCGCCGACCGTCTCCCCTGCAGGCTCTGCGACTCTGCGCGGTAAATATGCGCGCGGAGACGCAGAGCTCGCGAAGGAAATCCAAATACCGGGGCGGTTCATCGGGTCCGTACGTTGCCCTAGTCCGCGATCCGGCTAACCTCGCGCGCACATGCAGTCCCTCGCGCTTCACGAAGTCCATGCCGCGCTCCACGCCCGATTTGGCGAACTCGCGGGCATGGAACTCGTGGCGGACTATGGCCAACCCGAGGCGGAGTACGCCGCGTTACATTCAACCGCAGTCTCGGTCGACCTGAGCTTCCGCGGGAGGCTCTGCCTGACCGGCGCCGATCGTGTCCGCCTGCTCAATGGACAAGTCACTAACGACGTCAAGGCGTTGAAGGTGGGCCAAGGTTGTGCCGCCGCCTTCTGCTCTCCCAAAGGCCGGCTAGTGGCCGACGTCCATATCTTTGCCCTGGCCGAAGAACTACTATTGGAGTTCGAACCTGGTTTGTCCGCCGCGCTAATTCAGCGCCTGGAACATCACATCGTCGCCGAAGATGTTCAGGTAGTTGACGTCGCCCCGCACTACGGACTGCTAACAGTTCAAGGCCCTCGATCGGCGGACGTCGTGTCGCAACTCGAACTCTTCGAAGCGGTTCCTGAAACAAGCCTGAGCACGAAGGCCGCCTCCGATCCAACGTTGGGTGAACTCTATTTGGTTAATCGAAGCCGAGCTGCCTTTCCAGGATTTGACCTATTCGTTCCGGCTGATTCGGTGAGCGCTGTGTTCGACAAACTCGTCTCTGCGACACGCAATGTCGGTGGCTGCGCGGCTGGATTTGAAGCTCTGGATTTGGCGCGATTCGAAGCTGGCCTGCCGCGTTTTCCAGTGGATATGGATGAGACAAATCTTCCACCCGAGACTGGACTCGAGCGCTCTGGCATCAGCTACACGAAGGGCTGTTACACCGGTCAGGAGACGATCGCGCGCTTGCGGACTTACGGCCAAGTGGTCAAGGCGCTCCGCGGCCTGCGCTTGCCCGACGGATTAGTACCTCTGCCGTCCAAGGGAGCGAAACTGAAGCACGATCGGCGTGAAGTAGGTTACGTCACGAGTGCCCGATTCTCTCCCGCGCTAGGTGCCAACCTTGCGTTGGGCTACGTGCGCAAGGGATCGAATGCAGTGGGGACTGAACTTCACTTGCAATCGGGAACCAGCGAGGTTCCTGTGAGGGTCGTTGAACTGCCTTTTCCGGACTTCCACGGACTGACATCCGTGGCTACGCCGTAGCTGCCAACGTGAGTTGGTGGCAGTCTGGGAACGGAAGTGGCGATCCCATTCGCCTGACGACTAACGCGAACGTTTGCGTTGCCTGGACTTCGACGGACTGACGCTCTGGCCCTCCATGAACCATTCA
>DLVS01000702.1 GCA_003445095.1 Verrucomicrobiales bacterium | reverse complement strand
GTTACGAGTAATCCGTCGGGATGACGCTCCACATCCAGCTCGTAGCTCAGCGGAGAGACGAAACGCATCAGCTCGTCTCGCAAATCAGCACCGAACTCCGCCACCGGCAGTTCGCCCTCCAAATGAGCCGGCTCCTTCTGCAGCAGCCGCAAGTTGACGTATGCAGGCATGGACGGATTTTTGCTGGTCGGGCCAGTTCGCGCAACGCGGGAAACGCAAGAAGCGCCACACGTGCTGGAAACCGGCCTATGGTCGAATCGACGTCTTGAGAAAACCGTAGGAGGCGAGGTGACGAGACTCTGACTACCTTTGCCCCACGTGCGACTTCGTGTTAGGACCTAGGTAGAATCTCTCAGGTCCGAAGAGGGTTCATGTGCGTCCGGTTCGACTTCCACGTACGCTGTCAGCCGATGCGACATTCCGTTCAACCGGTGGCTCTCACCATTGCCGGATCGGACTCCGGTGGAGGGGCAGGGATCCAGGCCGATCTCAAGACGTTGGCCGCCCTGGGGGTGTTTGGGACTAGCGCGATCACATGCGTGACCGCCCAGAACCCACGCGGGGTTTTCGCGTTGCGAGCCGTGCAGCCCGCGCTCGTGGCAGGTCAAATGGAAGCGGTCTTCTCGGAACTGCGTCCCCAGGCCGTCAAAACGGGGATGCTCTTTAATCGGGCGATCATCGCCGCCGTGGTGGATGCCTGGCCGACACGTAACGCCCCGCCGTTGGTGGTCGATCCGGTGATGGTTGCCACGAGCGGCGCCCGGCTATTGCAAGCCGACGCGATCCGGGTGATGAAGCGGGACCTGCTGCCCCTCGCCACCCTCATAACTCCGAACGTAGACGAGGCGGTTGTTCTCCTCGGTCGTCCGGTGCGGCAGTTTGCGGATTTGATCCTCGCGGCCGCGGAGCTACATCGGCGTTTCGGGTGTGCGGTCCTCTTGAAAGGTGGGCACTTGCGCGGGGAAGCCGAGGCCCGCGATGTCTTCATCAAAGGCTCCACCCAGTTGATCTTTTCAGCTCCGTTCGTTCGTGGAGTTGATACTCATGGAACTGGGTGCACCTACGCCGCCGCAATCACTGCTTTCCTCGCCCGGGGCATTCCGTTGACCCAGGCGGTCGAGCAGGCAAAACAGCATGTGACCCAGGCGATTGCGGGTAGTGTACGGGTCGGGCGTCACACCGCTTTGAATCCCTTTTGGTCACCCAGAACTTTGGCGCGGCGTCGAACCGGCCGGTGAATTGGGTCAGGCCGGGAGTTCTTCGGGTCGGAAAAACCGGCGCACCTCGAGTTCCGCGTTCTCCGCGGAGTCGGACGCATGGGCGATGTTGCGCATGTTGTCGGTGCCCCAATCACCGCGAATCGTGCCCTGGGCCGCTTTTTTGGAATCGGTGGGACCGAGCAATTCGCGCACGCGCGCCACCGCATTGTCACCCTGCAAGATCAGCGCAAGCACGGCGCGCGAAGACATGAAGGTGACGATTTCCGGAAAGAAAGGTCGATCCTTTAAGTGTGCGTAATGCTCGGCGAGGAGAGCTGGAGTGAGCCGCATCATTTTGGCGCCCGCGAGACGCAATCCAGCGCGCTCCAGGCGAGCGAGTACCTCACCGGCGAGGTTTTTTTCCAGGCAGTCTGGTTTGCAAAGGATTAGAGTTCGTTCCATTCGAGCCGCGGTTATTGCCGGAATTGGTCGGCGGGGTAAAGCCATGAAAGCGAAATTTTGGCCCGGGCGACCCAAACCACCCAAACTCGCAATCCCAGGAAGCCTATAAGGTTAGGGAGGAGGAACAAAACCTTGCCTCAGTCGGCACGGATATGGCTTATTGCCGAACCTGTCCGCGGCTAGAAGCGCTCCAAGTTCTGCTAGCCGGGCCAGTGGGTTTCGTTGACGATGCGCCGCCGCTTGCAGGTTCACTATTCCGGTCGCGTGCAAGGAGTGGGTTTCCGCTACCAAGCACGCGAAGTGGCGGCCGGCTACGAAGTCACGGGATTTGTTCGGAATTTGCCTGATGGGCGAGTCGAGCTGATCGCCGAAGGTGAAGAACCGGAATTGAACCAATTTCGCGATGCAGTTCGACACAGCGGTTTGAAAGCGTTTATTCGCAATGAAGTGGTGACCTGGACCGACGCCAGCGGTGAGTTCCGCGGGTTCGGAATCACGTCCTGACGCCGATGAAGTACGCCATTATTGCCGATATCCACGCTAACCTGGACGCATTCCAGGTGGTGCTGGAGGACATTAAGCAGCAGAACTGCAGTCACATTGTCTGTCTGGGGGATATCGTCGGCTATGGCGCCAACCCCAAGGAATGCCTCGAAATCGTCCGGGGGATGAATATCCCCACGGTGAAGGGCAACCACGACGAATACATCGGTGTGAACGTGGATCCCGAGGGATTCAATGACGCGGCGGCTGAGGCGGTGAACTGGTCGCGCGCCCAACTAACCGAGGACGACCGCAAGTATCTCCGCGAGCTGAAGTACCAGCGGCTGGTGGCCAATTTTACGATCGTCCATGCGACCCTCGATGTGCCGCAGCGATGGGGCTACGTGTTCGAAAAACTCGAAGCGGCGGCGAGCTTTACCTATCAGCACACGCAGGTCTGTTTTTTTGGCCACACGCATGTGCCGCTCGCTTTCATCCGCGATACCGGAGTGCGGGGTGGAACTTACTCGAAGTTTCGGGTCGAGCCCGGTCGAAAGTATTTCGTGAACGTTGGCAGCGTGGGTCAACCCCGCGATGGAAATCCGAAGGCGGCCTACGTCGTCTACGACCTCCCGCAGCAGGTCATTGAATTACGTCGACTGGATTATCCGATTGCCGAAGCGCAGAAAAAGATTCGCGCCGCGGGCCTGCCCGATCGGCTGGCAGACCGCCTTGCAGTGGGACGCTAGCCGCGGGCGAAGGATGGCCCGGGCTCAACGGAACCCGGAGTGTGGATGGTGATGAAGATTCTCATCCTGAAACCGAGTTCGCTGGGCGACGTGGTTCAAGCGCTACCGGTCGCTCGGTTAATCAAGCAGCACCAACCCAAGGCTGAGCTGCATTGGTGGCTAAACCGTGAATTGGTGCCTTTGCTGGAGGGCGATCCTGATTTGACGCGAGTAATTCCGTTTGATCGAAAGCTCTCAGGCACACCGAGAGGGTTGTCTTTGATGTGGTCGCAGATTCGAACTCTGCGCCGCGAGCGGTTCGATTGGGTGATCGACCTGCAAGGGTTAGCTCGCAGCGCGCTGGTGGGTTGGCTGTCGCGAGGGGGATTCACCATCGGGCTCCGCGATTGGCGGGAGGGAGCGCCCGCGTTGTACGATGTGGCCGTGCGGCGCGCGACGTATGAGACCCACGCCGTCGACTGGTATTTGGCGGTGTTGCGGCGGCTCGATGTGCCTGTGCATCAAAATTTCACGTGGCTGCCGATTCGGACCGAAGCGGCCCAGGCCGTTCAGGAACGCTGTCCGGCGCCTGGAGCTCGTTGGATTGCGCTTCAACCGGGAGCGCGGTGGGACAACAAGCGCTGGCCGGTTGGCGCGTTCGCCGAGTTGGCGCGGAAGTTGGTGCAGGCTGACCCGGGACTCCGAATCGCCGTGCTGGGAAGCGCCGCAGATGCTCCCTTGGGACGGGAGATTGGCGCGGCTGGCGGCGAACAGGTCCTTGATCTGACGGGACGCCTGAGTTTGCCAGAGCTGGTCGAGTGGCTGCGG
>DLVS01000128.1 GCA_003445095.1 Verrucomicrobiales bacterium | reverse complement strand
CTCTCCACCTTCCATGGAAACGAGCGAGCCATTCTTCCGCGCCGCAATTTCGCCTCGGTCCTGACCGTACTCATGGAACAGGTGGCTCATCACCC
Organism: Verrucomicrobiales bacterium; assembly: GCA_003445095.1. Classification (GTDB taxonomy): domain Bacteria; phylum Verrucomicrobiota; class Verrucomicrobiia; order Limisphaerales; family UBA9464; genus UBA9464. The sequence continues at coordinate 8,371 of DLVS01000128.1, read as the reverse complement.
CCATGCCCCGCGTTAAGTTAACTAGGTCGGTCTCAAAGCCGATCAAGCCGCGCATCGGCACCAGCGCTTCCACCGAGACCTGATTACCGACGTGATTCATGTTCGTGATTTGCGCTTTGCGGAACGACAGATTTTCCATCACCGAACCGAGATTCTCGGTCGGCACTTCTACGAACAGCTTTTCAATCGGCTCCAACGGATTACCCGCGTCGTCTTTCTTCCACAGCACTTCCGGGCGTGAAACCAACACCTCATAGCCTTCGCGGCGCATTTGCTCGACCAAGATCGCAATCTGCATTTCCCCGCGCCCGGAGACGGCGAAGACTTTAGGATCACTCGTCTGGGCGATCCGCAGCGCGACATTGGTGCGGATCTCTTTGACCAAACGGTCCCAGAGATGCCGCGCCGTTACCAGTTTGCCATCTTGCCCACCCAAGGGGCCATCGTTGACCGCAAACTCCATTTGAATGGTTGGGGGATCGATCGGGATGTACGGAAGAGCCGGCCTGGCCTCGGAGTCGCAGATGGTTTCACCGATGAAGACGTCATCGAACCCAGTCAGTCCGACAATATCGCCGGCGTGAGCTTCGGGCACTTCGATACGCTTCATGCCTTCGAAGTGGAAGATCGCGGTGATTTTGCCCTTCGTGATCTTGCCGTGGCCATGACGACAGATGGCGGCGTCTCCTACCTTCACTTTGCCTTCATAAATCTTTCCGAAGGCGATTCGGCCTAGGTAGTCGCTATAATCGAGATTGGCTACCAACACTTGGAAGCCATCGCCGGCATGAGCGCGAGGCGGCGGGATGTGTTTGGTAATGGCCTCGAAAAGCGGCTCCATCGTTCCGGCGACGTGGTCCAGCTCCACCTTCGCGTAACCCAACTTGGCGGAGCAATAGATGAACGGGAAATCGAGCTGCTCATCGGTGGCATTGAGCGACATGAAAAGCTCAAACACCTGATCCAGGACCTTTTTGGGATTCGCATTGTCCCGGTCAATCTTGTTGATGACCACGATCGGCTTGGCGCCCGCTTCAAGTGCCTTCCTCAACACAAACCGAGTCTGCGCCTGCGGTCCCTCGGCTGAATCCACGACCAGTAGTACCCCGTCGATCATGTTCATGATCCGCTCGACTTCGCCCCCGAAGTCGGCGTGTCCTGGGGTGTCGACAATGTTGATGTGGAAGTTCTTATATTTGAAAGCCGCGTTTTTGGCTCGGATCGTAATGCCCTTCTCTTTTTCGAGATCCATGGAGTCCATGAGGCGTTCCTCTTGAGACTCGTGCTGGTTGGCGCGGAACGTCCCGGACTGCTTGAGAAGACAATCCACCAAGGTGGTCTTGCCGTGATCTACGTGGGCGATAATGGCGATGTTACGGATATGCTGCATGGGCGGCCTCCCCCAATGAGGAGCCGGCAATCATGCCAACGGGAGAACTAAGGTCAAGCATCCGTCCCAACTGAAACAGGTACACCAGGTACACCAGGGCTGCATCCAACTCAATTGAGCGAGTGGGAGAGTGGGAGAGCAGGTGAGAGGAAGGTTATGAGTGGTTAGGATTTTGGGTGACGGTGAATGTCCCGAGTTGAATTAACCGAAAGCCCTTTTCCTAGCGGTTGCGGGTTCCTACCGTTCGCGCGCGTTCATGGAAGATATTGGGGTCGGATCAAAGCGAGTACTGCTAGTCGGGGTCGGAGCCTTCACGCAAGCGATGATGCGCCAACTGCGCGAAGACGGTGCCACCGTCAGTGCGTATCTCACCCGAGATTACGCGCATTACGGGCCACGCGTCGAAGGTCCCTGCGTTTCGGCTGCCGAGGAACCCAACCCGTGTGAGCGGATTCGCAGGGAACGACCTGAGCTCATCGTGCCCATGTCAATCGAATGGGCGCTAAAGCCGTGGACGAGCGAATTCCTCGCGCTGAGTCCGCCGATTCTCTGTCCGACGGGCGAGGGATTGAAGCTGGAACGCGAACGGGATTTCGCGCGCGAATTGTGTACCCGGCTGGGCGTACCCTTTGCGCGAGCGTGGTGCGTTCCCACCCGCGCCGAAGCAGAGGCTCTGGTGTGCCGGGAACAGCGCCCGTTCGTGATCAAGAATCCGCTTTGTTCCCCCACGAGTCCGATTCATACCATCGTCTGCGAATCGATGGAGGATACCCTCGCTTGGCTGCCGCGACTCGACGATGCCGAAGGGATTTTCCTACAAGAATTTCTCGGCCGAAAGGAGGCGGGGCATATCGCCTTGGTTAGCGGCGGCGAGATCTTTCCGCTCGTCACCAATCAAGAATACAAACGCGCCTTCGACGGCAACCTCGGGATCGTGGCGGGAGCGCCTTTAGGTGGCCTCGTCGAGCGAGATCCAGACGATCGGTATGGGCTCGTTCGTGAGCTCCTCGCGCCGCTTCGGCCTTGGTTCGAAGCAGTGAACTTCCATGGCCCCGTCCAGGTTACCGCCATGTTGCACGAGAGGCGCTGGCATGTGCTCGAATACAATGTGCGCCTGGGCGTCACAAGCGGGCCCATGATCGCGCGCATGCTGGCCAACCCGTTCGAAACCTTCTTGCGTTGTGCTCGCAACGAGAGGCTCGCGCCACGCTGGCATCCCGGACGGGAGTTTGGCTGTAGCCTCACCCTGGCGGGATACGGCTATCCCTTCATTCAAATTTCGGGACCGAGGGTTCCGGTCACGATGCAAGGAAAACTCACCTGCGACGTGTGGTGGCAAGAAGTGGCGGCACGGGCGGATGGCCTCCTTGAGGCCACCGGCCATCGCCTATGTGATGTGGCCGCCGTGGCGAGTACGATCGAGGCGGCGATCGCCACCGCTTACCAAAATATCCGACGGATCCATTCGGTCGGCAGTTATTTCCGGAACGATGTCGGCAAATCCCTGTGGCCGCCGGGAACTGAATGAGAACCTCAGCCTCTTGGCCTCGGTCGGCGTGGGTCGAGGTGGACCTCTCCGCGCTCGCCCAGAATTGCCGGCTGATCCGCGCCGACCTACCGGCTCGGACTCAACTGCTGTACGTAGTGAAGGACGACGCTTACGGCCTCGGAGCGGTACCGGCGGCACGAGTAGCCTTGGCCAATGGCGCCAATCAACTCGCGGTTTTCACGCTGGGCGAGGCGGCGGAACTCCGAGACGCGGGAATCAGCGCCCCGATTTTGCTCCTGGGTGAGCGGCTCCCGGAAGAACTCCCCTCGGCGCTGGAACTCAACTTGGAGCCGTGTGTTGGGCGGATTGAAATTGCCGAGCAACTTTCGAAGCTTGGCTTGAAGCGCGGACAGCAGGTTCCCATTCACGTGAAGGTCAACACGGGCATGAACCGATACGGGTTTCCTTGGCGCACGTTCTCGACCCTGAGCCGAAATCTCGCCGACCTCCGGGGACTCGATTTTGCCGGCCTGCTTAGCCACTTCGCGCAGAGTGATGAGTTGGAGAAGGGATTTGCTCGGACACAGTTGGTGCGCTTTCAACAATGCCTCGCCGACCTCCAAGCCGTCGGGGTGCAACCTCGACTCATCCACCATTGCAACTCGGGTGGATTTCTCGACTTGCCCGACGCACACTTCGACGTCGTGCGCGTGGGGTTGCTCGCTCATGGTGTTTACCCGTCCTCGGTGTGTCGAAGGATTCCAGACCTGCGCCCCGTCATGTCGGTGAAGGCGCGGATTACAGCGATCCAAATGCTCGAGCCCGGTGATACCGTCGGCTACGGCATGCGATGGCGCGCCGAGCGACCAAGCCGGATTGGTGTTTTGTCGCTGGGTTACGGCGATGGGTTCCCTCGCGTGCGCAACGAAGGAGGCGTCCTCATCCATGGTCAACGGGTGCCGCTCGTCGGCGGAGTCACGATGGACGCGCTGATGATCGATCTTACGGATTTGCCGGTGGCGGACGTAGGCGACGAAGCGGTGCTCATGGGTCGCCAAGGGGAGGCCGAGATCACGGCGCACGACTTGGCCGCACTGAAACGAAGCGTCAGTTACGACCTGCTCGCGAGCTGGCGCGCGCGGCTACCGCGGGTATATCTCGGTGCGTGAGGCTATGAAGCTGTTGTTTTCCGAGGCGAAGCCGGACTATGCGCATTACGTGTACCCTTACGTCATTTGGGGATTCCTCGAACCGGGGGAGACCCCGGCGGACGCGTTGGCGGCGGGCTTCCTCCCGAGCACTCCGGCCCTCGACCGTTTTTACCTCGGACGCCAGATCCGGATCCCGCTCGCCGACTGGAAGCCATCTTCCGAGAACCGTCGGGTACTGCGAAAGGCCGCCAATTTGCGCGGAGAACTTATTTCGCGCACTGACTTTGACTATTCCGCCGCGCGACGCGACGCCTGGCTGGCTTTTGCAGAAGAGCGGTTCGGCGCTGGCGTGATGCCTCCGGGAAGGCTTGACGGTTTGATGTCGGGGGCGGTGGTCACGCACCTGCTGCATTTCACTGAAGGGACAACCGGTGCGGACGTGGGTACAGTTCTTCTGTACGTGGAATCTTCCCGGTCGGCCATTTACTCCTTTGCCTTTTATTCGCCCGCACTGGAGGCCAGACCTGTCGGGATGGCGATGATGACGCGGGCGGTCGAATACTTTGCACAGGCCGGCCTCGCGTATCTGCACCTCGGCACCTGCTACACCGAGAAAGCCCTCTACAAAGCGCAGTTCGAACCGTTGGAATTTTTTAACGGGTTCCGTTGGTCGCGCAACCTTGACGAACTGAAACACCTCGTTCGAGTTGCGTCCGACGGACGACACCGATTGGAAACTCCGGATTTTCTCGCATTCCAGCCGGCGCCGCCGCGGGAATTGGCTCAAACGACCGGATTTCGTGGTGGTCGGTTGGTAACAGGCGACGGAATGTCCGTGCCGGTAAAGTGTGGGAGAACTTACGGGTCCAGCTCGACGAGCGTTTTCGAGCTTTCCTTGGATGCCCAAATGGACGGAGAATGACGCTCGTAAACATGGAACATCTTGGTTGGAACGGTTGGCTGCCAACGCAGCTTGTACTTTGTCGTTCTCTCACCGCTCCGCACATCAGCCCATGAAACTTCTCACCATCACCGCATTCCTTTGGCGCTGGGCCGTGTCACTGGCTCGTAAGCCAAGACCGTTTTCGGCCGCGCCAGCCTGCTTAATCTGGGGAGCGGCCATCGTTATCTGTGGCGTGATGCCTGCTGGCATCACTGGCCCGGCCGAAGCGCGCCCGGTCATTTTGGAACATGTCCGGGCCGCCGCGGGTCGCACGATCGTCGTGAATACCGCGGATAATCTGAACAATCCGAATGACGGGCTGACGTCTTTCCTTGAGGCGCTCCAAGACCAGCAAGAGAATGACTTGATCACTTTTAGCATTGAGGGACTGGGTCCCCACACGTTGGTGACCCCCCTGGGCGGCTACCCTTTGATTACCAAGCCGGGGATCGTGATCGATGGTTATTCCCAACCCGGGGCGTCTCCCAACTCCAATCCGATCCTCGGCGGGAACAACGCTTCGTTGAAGATCGTACTCGACTCGACTAGCCCGGACTCAACGCCCGGCACTGAGTTCCCCAATGTCAGGTCCACCCGCCTGCCGTTTCCTGGATATGGAAACAATCAGAACGCAATCCTCGGGATCTACGCGGCGACCAACGTCACGATTCGCGGGCTGAGCTTTCTTGGCCGTTATGCGGCCGGCACCGATGAAGATCCGGCGATTTACTGCCTCGCGCTCGTAAACGGTTCCAAGAATTGTAAGGTCCAAGGAAACTGGCTTGGTTTCGCGCCGAATGGGGCAACTGTTCAGGGATCCGCGGCCGGAGTGGCTGGCTTTCGTCACCGTGAAGTAGTCGGCGAGGAAATCGTTGATACTTATTCCGATGGGTTGGTTGTGGGCACCGATAGTGATGGGGTGGGCGACAACGGAGAATTCAACCTGATCGCGGGTCAACATATCGGTTTGGCCCTCGAACTGCCGTTCCTCCGCGTGACCGGGAATTACTTCAATCTCCGGCCAGACGGCCGGACGTTCCTCAATGTAAACGAAATTCATGAGGCCTTGGTCGCGGCCGGAGCCGACGGCACATCGGTCGAGAACATCGAGAACGGCCGACTAACCGGTGGCAGCGTCATCGGTGTAAGCGGAGACGGCATCAACGATTCCAACGAGCGCAACGTGTTCAACTATGCCGTTTACACTAGCCTAATTCATTTCTACTCGAACGCGGAGAATCTCCGGGTATCCGGCAACTACTTTGGCGTTGGTGTCGATGGCGTGAGCACCGCTCCTCCGGTGAATCCGGAAACCGAAATCCCCAACCTCCTCTCCCTTGAAAGCCCCGCGGGCGTCGTCTTGGGGTCCAACTCCGACGGCCTGAGCGATGACCTCGAGGGTAATTTGGTCGTCGGCGTTCCGGGAAGTCAGCTCGTCGAGGCGGATGTCACAGTACCGATCATTGCGCGCGCCAATACGATGACGGGGAATGGCTTTACCGGGTTCCCGTTCGCGGATGACTCCATCGGGCGAACCTATGAGGAATATTACACGGGAGTAGTGATCGACCCGACGCAGGCCGTGCCGGAAGTGACCTCGTACGCGAATAAAATTCTTAAGGGCAAGATCGCCCCTCCGAATCCGGCTCTCTATCCCTATGCCGACGTGGATATCTACCTCGCGGATCCTACCCAAGCTGCGCTGGGTGTTATTATGCCGGGCACGTTTCTTGGGACCCGGTCGGAAGGGGAACCCGGAGTGGACTTGAACCCAGTGACCGGAGAGTTCGAGTTCGACCTAAGTGCGTTGAACATTCCGGGCGGGCAGCAGATCTGTGTCGCCGCATTGTATCGGAAAGAAAACGTCATTACCGCCGAGAGTGATCCGGCGCCTGCCAATCCTGGCTTCGCGATAACGGGTCCAGTGTCGAATGCGGTTTCCACGGGGGCCAGCACTGCCGTCGGACCAATTACCGTCGGGAAGGAGGGGACAAGCCTTCGCCTCACATGGACGGGTGGCATCGCTCCGTTCCAAGTTCAGCGCCGCCTAGCCCTTAGTTCGGGCGCTTGGGCTAACGAGGGAGCTCCGGTGAATGATCGAACCGCGTTGGTGCCGGTTACCGAATCGACTGGCTACTTTCGAGTCCTGGGTCAGTGAATGGGTGGCAAGCGTCCAGTGGGAAAGCGGAGCTCGGCCGGAAACCGGTCACTCGACCTCGGCTCAGCCATAACAAGGGATCTCCCGGCTTCCCCGCGCCGGCGGGATGGCCCACGTTGACCGCGAATGGACCTTTCATACCTTGGTTGGAGCGGCTGCTTCGCCGAGGCTTTTTCGTCCCTGAATGATCCTCGGCTGGTGCCTGCCCGCGTCGCGAGCGAGGATCGGCACAGTTACTTTGTCGTCGCCGCTGCTGGTGAGTTCACCGCGACGGTTGCTGGCCGACTGCTCCATCGCACGCCGTCACCAACTGCGCTTCCCAAAGTGGGCGATTGGGTCGCGGTCCAATGTTTGCCCGGCGAGGAAAAGGCGATCATCCAACACGTCCTCCCGCGCAAGACGTGGCTCGGTCGGCGGCAGACCGGTCGAGCCAATGAACAACAAGTCTTAGTCGCCAATGTGGACACGGCGTTCGTCGTGCAAGCCTTGGATGCGACCTTCAAAGTCCGTCGACTCGAACGCTTCCTGGTCATGGCCCGCGAAGGCGGTATCCGGCCCATCGTCGTGCTGAACAAGGCCGATTTAGGGGCCGACCTTGATCACCTCACGGCCGAGGCTCACGCGGCCGCGGGCGAAGCTCTCGTGGTCGTCACGAGCGCGAAGACGCGACTCGGAATCAAGGCGCTCGCGGCGATGATCCGCCCGGCGGAAACGGTGGTCTTCGTCGGCACTTCGGGGGTGGGGAAATCAAGCCTCATCAACCGGCTTTGCGGTGAAGAGATCCAACCCACACTTGAAGTTAGGGAAAGCGATTCCAAGGGTCGTCACGCCACGACTTGGCGCGAACTCATTCCGCTCCCGGATGGCGGCCTGGTCATCGATACTCCGGGAATGCGTGAGTTCCATCTGTGGCTGGCCGACGAGGGAGTGGACGACACGTTTCCTGAAGTCGTCGCGCTCGCCACCGGTTGCCGTTTTCGCGACTGCCAACACGAGCGTGAACCGGGATGCGCCGTTCGCGCCGCGGTGGAGTCGGGCGCCCTGACCCGAGTGCGACACGATGCGTTTCTCAAACTTCAACGCGAACTAAGCTATCTGGGTCAACAGCGCCGCGAGCACACGTACCTTGCCCGCAAACGTGAGGGCAAAGTTGCGCAGCGAGCGCTCGAGCGATTCTATCGCGACTCAGCGGGTTCCGATTAGCGGTTGCCGTCCGCAACCACCTTTTGTTGCACGTGCA
>DLVS01000054.1 GCA_003445095.1 Verrucomicrobiales bacterium | reverse complement strand
CGCTCCAAAGGGCCCCCGGTCTGTGGATAGAGGTGGTGTGTGTGCCGGGGTTCTCATTGATTCGTTTTCATTACCAAGTCATCTCGACCGTCAGGTTTCCCGGGACCGAGATCTGGACCCGCAACTCTGAGCCCACAATCTTCGGCTCGCCACCGCCGGGGAATCTGAGGCTAAGTTTGTCGTCCACCCGGAACGTTCCATTGGGCTGTTGTTCGACCTTACCCACAGCGGCTCGAAACCAGAGCGCCCCGCTCGATTTACCCGCGAAGGTGAAGTTGCGAACCACGGTCATGTCCACTTCGCCGGGACGCGGCAGGATTGCCTCGGTGACCGCCACGGGTCCGACGGAATACTGGAAGGTGGGGCGTCGACCCGCATCCAATCGGTAGCCGAGGAAGCGTTGATCCGTGGCCTTGGGCCAGGGCGCTTCGGGCGAACCTAATACGGCAAAGGCGGGTCCGCCCGGGAGTGCAATTCGATGATCGCCCAGCGGTGGCTCAAAACCGACGCCGCGATCAGTGCTGTGTCGGGATGCGTCAATGAAGCTCCCTTGCCAAAGCAGGGCGAGCCGAAGGTTCTCGGCGTCGAAGGCGAGATTGGCGTGTTCGGGATAACCGACGCCGATGGCGCGCGCGCCGGCGCCTTCGATGAAGTTTCGATAAATCACCGGTTCAGTTTCGGCCACGAGTTCCTTACGTCCGCGGACTAATCCGGCGGGAACCTCCGCCTTCGCACCGCCGGCGAGATAAGCCCAGATCGCTTGAATCTGCGCCTGGGTGTCTCCGCCCAGGATATCCCGATTGGCGGCGTGGCCCTCGGGCCAAAAGGTCGGCATCCGAGTTCCGGGACGCAGCGCCGCCGGGTCAGGTAAGTAGCGGCGGAACCAATCCCATTCCAGGCGTTGATACATCGTATCCAATCCCAGCGCCGGAATCCCCGCCGATCCGTAGGTCGTAAAGGTATGGCAGGCGATGCAGCTTAAGCCATCGCGCCCGACTAGCTTCCAACCCAGCTTGATTGCTCGGTCGGTCGAGGCGGGCTCAGGCTGGGGGCTGGCCGGTCGGTCGGCCGCCAACAGCGCCGGCTGAAGGGCCTTCGCTTGGACGGTTCCAAATTGCGGCATGCGGGTCGCCATGTACGGGCGAACTTTGGTTCCGCGTTCGAGCACTTCGGTCAGCCACGCGGGCTTCAGCTTCGCCCCAACTCCGGTCAACAACGGTGGGATGCGTCCCTCGTCCCCTAGGTCAGCCTCGGTAGTCATCCGAAACCAATCCGTGCGGCCGGATGCGGCCGGGCCTCCCACGCCGTCGCGGGAATGGCACGCGTAACAGTTGAGTCGGGTCAGCGTCAGTTCCACCAGAGTGGACGGCGGAATCGGGCCGGCCAATTGATTCGCGGCGGCGACTGTTTTACGCAGCGCTTGCCGCTGAGGGGGACTGATATCGTAGCGAGGCGCACTTGCCGGAACCGCGTCGGCCAAGCATCCACCTGCACTCGCCGAAGTGAGTTCCAGCAACGGCCGGGCTGAGCGAACCGGAATGTCGGTACCCGAATGGCACGCCGCACAATTGAGTTTCGCGAACCATTCCCGCCCCGCCGCGACCTTGGTCGGATCGAGTGCGAAATTGCTTTGCCCCACGGGCAGCATTGGGCGCGCCTCGTGTTTGAGCGCCGACGCTGGGATCGGACCGCGCACGAATCCAGGGCCGGCCCATTGCACGGCGAATTCAAAACCACCGGCGCGTTGGAAGAAACGGACTTCGAACGGAACCGGGCCACGGCTCAGTGTAATCTTGCCGCGCTTCGTGGCAGTTCCGTGCTCACCGTCGTTATCGACCACCAAATTACCGGAAACGAATAACTGTGAACCGTCGTCCGAGGTGGTGGAGAACTCGTATTCGCCATCGGTTGGGATTTCCAAGAGGCCGGTGAAGCGGAGACCGAAATTGCCATCGCGCTTGGCGAGTTTGCCGGTGAGTTCATCGGTAACTCCCGAGGCCGTGGAGGTCGCTGATTCAAGTTCAGCGCAGCGGGTGAAGTCGCCTTCGTAATACTGCCACTTTAGGCCCGCGACCGGTGCCGCCAGGCTGTTGGAGGCGGCCGTCAGTTGATCTCTGAGCAAAAAGGTAGCGAGGTCCGTGGCTTCCGTTTCGGAGAGTCCCAACGCCGGCATGCGTCCTCCGGGGCGAAAGACAACCGGTTCGCGAAGGAAACGAACCAACTCAGCCGCGGGATATTTTCGCGCCAGATCGCCCATGGGAACGGCATTCGTCTGCGCCGCCGCGAAAACCTTCGGACTGACGTCGCCGCGTTCTGTGGGCGCGTGGCAGGCGACACAGCCGACAGTATTGAAGAGCCGACCACCCTTCTCGACTCGCGAGGCGTCGGCGCTGACACCAGCCGCCGGTCCAGCCGGCTGAATCGACACCAAGAACTGCGTGAGCTCTTCGGCCGTCTCGCTGCGCTGAGCCGGCGTCAACCCATGGAATGCGTGGGGCATGAGGGTCCCGGGCTTGATCTTCCCGGGATCGGACAACCAATCGCGCAACCAGTGGGGCGTGAGTCGCAATCCGTCCGTCCCGAGCTTGGGTGCGCCGCGCGAATTGATCCGGCGGCTGATCGCCTCCGGAGCCGAGTGGCACGCGAGACAATTCAACTCGCCGAGGAGAATTTCGCCTTCATCGACTCCCGTCGCACGAGGCGCGGGCAACTCCACACCCTCCGCCTGGGCTTGTGCGATCAGCAAGACGACGGGAAACGCTGCGCGCAAAACGCAGCGTAAGGCGACAAACATTGGGCAGCGCGGACGAACCACTCGGAAAAGCTATTCACGCGAAGCTGGTGAAGTCGAGCGGGCGGTCACTATTGTGGAGTGCGGCTGCGGAGGCTTCGCGGAGCTGCCGCTTTGACATGCCGGACGCGACACAGATTTACCCGCACTTCACCTCTGCAACGAGGCGACATGTTAAAGCGGCAGCTCCCGCCGCCGCACTCCATGGACCGCGATTTCTGGATTGCCGGGCGGATGCAATCGGTGCGTCATCTTCGAGTACAGATCACCATTCGAATCTTAGACCGCGACTTCGATGAAATCCCTGCTTACGCCGGCATGCCTGATTCTCTGCGGGACAGGTGCATTCGCTCAAGGCTACATCAATACCTTCAACGCCTTCCCGCCTACTCCAACCAGTGAAATCGCGTACCTCCGAAACTGCGGGACCACAGGTCTCGGCCCGCTCCTTTCTACGGCGGTCGGTCGAGTCGAGTTGGTAGCACTTGATGGGACGATACTCAGCCCGGTCAAAGACGGTACTGGCGATCCCCTGCGTTTGGATGGGCTCTTCTCTCTAGGAGTGACGGCAATTCCGGGGGCAACCCCTGGGCAATCAGCCTCCATCATTCTGCGAGCCTGGGACAACTCAACCGGGGCAACCTATTACACTGCCTTAGCGAGGGACTCCGTGTTGGTGACGTTCCCGATGGTGGGTTCGGCTTCGTCGCCGTCTAATTTTGTCACGGGCTCCAATTTTGTTGGATTGTATTTTATTTGTCCGGAGCCGTCCTCCGTCGCGCTCGCGGCGGTTGGACTTGTCGGGTTCGTCCTATTGGTGGGTCGCCGTAAACGATGAGCACGCGGAAATGTCTTGGGAAGTTGTGGACTGCGGTGGCGGGAGCGCCGAGGAGCTACCGCTTTGGTATGCCGGTCGCGACAGAGATTCACCTGCCCTCTCCAACTCCGCAACGAGGCGACGTGTTAAAGCGGCAGCTCCGCCGCCGCACTCCATAAGGTGGGTCGCACGGAACTGAGATTGCGACCAGTATGAAAACGCCGACTTACGCTGGCCCGTATTAGCCAGACCTTACAACTCAGCCGAGCTTGGTGGATCAACCAGCGAGTGGCGGATGGTGTCCTCCGGGTCGAACTGTGATGGGGAATACTCGAGAGCTTGCCCGTCGGTGTGTGGGACGATCGCGTGGGCGATTCCAGGTTCAATGACGATCAAATCGCCGATGATCATTCCGAGCGTGACCTTCTCGCAGCTCGAAATGTCTTCGAGATAAAGAGTCACCGTGCCGGCCAGCAAGTACATGAACTCCTTCTTCACTCGATGTACGTGGTTCCCGCGAATCACCCCCGATTTCAGCTCGAGCCACGCCAGGAAATGGATCGGTTCCGCGCTGTTGTGGAGTTGCGCGAGGTCTCCCTGAGGTAACTTCAGGCGTTTCAGGGATGGGGCATCAGCGCCCAAGGGGAGTTCGAGAATTGGTAACGATTGATGCGTCACCCGCCCCCCGAAGAATTGACTTAGACTCATTTGCCAGCCCTAGAACGATTCATGTCCACCATTGATAGATGCAAAATAGGGGAGACCCAATCGGGGTTACTGGGTAGAGCGGGTACAGTTCCCCAAAGGTGAGTGCTTCCTTTACGCGGGCGAGGCCGCCCGCGCTCCGGTGGTGTAATTCAGAAATCGGTATTTGGCTGAACCAGATCCAGTTCCTTGATCCAGATGTTCCGATAGCGGACGTCGTGGCCCTCGGCTTGGAGTTTGAGTCCACCGGGGGTGTCGGTGAT
>DLVS01000169.1 GCA_003445095.1 Verrucomicrobiales bacterium | reverse complement strand
AATGTCATCCATGAGGCGCTGGTAACGACTGCGGCGCTCCTCGGCTTCGCCAGGGCGCTGGGTGGCGAGCTTGTTGTTCCGGAAGTTGTGCGATTCGTCGATGACGACCAAGTCGTAGGCGCCCCAGTTGAGTGAATCCAAGAGGAGTCCATTCACTTCGCCTGATTCGCGAGAGAGGTCGGTGTGATGTAGAACGTCGTAGCGGAACTTGTCGTCCGAGAACGGATTCAGGGAGCTGGGATTCCGGTAGATCGTCCAGTTGCGGCTGAGTTTCTTCGGGCAGAGGACGAGAACACGCTCGTTGCGCAGCTCGAAGTATTTGATGACGGCAAGGGCAGTGTAGGTTTTGCCGAGGCCGACGCTGTCGGCAAGGATGCAGCCGTTGTAATCGAGGATCTTGTTGATGGCGGCCTTGGCACCGTCCTTCTGGAATGAGAAAAGCGTTCGCCAGATATGCGTGTCGGGCAGAGCGACGCGGCGCAGGTTCTCATCAATGTCTCGCGTGCCATCGAGGTAATCGCGAAAGAGATGGAAGAGGGTCAGGTAGTAGATGAACTGCGGGGAGTGATTGGCGTAGAGCTTGCGCAAGTAAAGCAGGACTTCCTGCTTCACGTCTTCGACTAGCTTTTCGTTATTCCACAAATCATCGAACCAGCGCTTGAGGTCTTGCCGGTCCCGTTTGCTATCGACGATGAGGTTCAGCTCGATGTTGTTGTTTCCCTTGCCCAGGCCGAGCCCGCGGACCGTGAAATTGGAGCTGCCTAGAATCGCCTCCTCCACCCCCGCGGTGTCGATGTGAACCATTTTACCGTGAAGCAGATTTGACTGCCTGACGGTCCTAATCTCCACCTTACGCTGGATCCAATCAGCGCATTCCCGGGCTACACGCTTTTGTTGGAGCCGTTTCGAGAGCTCCAATCCTTCGGCGGCTAGGATAAAGGACTTTTTCTTCGTCTTGTCTGGGTCTAAGCGATTGATGAAGGAGGGTTCGCCAAAGAGGAATTTGAGGTGGCCAATGCTATCGAGACAATCCTTGAGCGCATCGTAGGCAAAGATGGTGAAGTACGCCGAAACCAAAGCGAGTTTGGATTCCGGTTGGATTGTCGCCCGAAGAAAATCGGCGACCGCACCTCGCGAGTGATTGTCACGCAGGCCGAAATTGTTGAGGTGCGTGGGCATCTGATTCAGGCGGTCATTGGCGGCGGCCGATCGATTCGTCAGGCATTATTTATCGATGGGCTTGGGCTCACGAGACTCGCTCGGATGAGTGAGTGACCGGAGGATTTTCTGAGTAGGACTTCGCCACCTCAGCAAGTGGAGCCACAGCCGATTTGGTTGGGAGTTGTCAGAGGATTCGTTGTTCGGGTGGGACATCCCAAAGATGGTAGGGAAAGGGACCTTTCGGAATCGAGGAATTCCGCACCTGTCGCGCTGAAATGGCTCGCGGACCGGCCGCTATCGGGAATAACCCACTGAATCGGAGCTCATTCAAACACATCCACCGGCAGTCCGGTCTTCGCCCGAATTGTCGCGGCCATTTGTTCGAGCTCTTCCCGGGTCAGCTTCGTCGCCCAAGGTTCGGGCGTCGGACGCGCAATCGTGTAGGCGTGAACTTCGCGAATCGCTCCACCCAAAGCACGGATGTCGTTAAGCCGACCGCAGTACGCGTCGACCTCAGCGGCCGGCATCGTTGCACCATGGATCCGTAAGAACAGGCTCTGGATTACGATTGGGCGGACTCGAGCGGTTTCGGTGATGTTCTTAAGAATCCGATCGAACTGAACGAACGATCGGTTAACCAGGCGATAGTAAGCCTCAGTTCCGGCATCAAGCTTGCACCAGATTTCCCCCTGGTCGGCGTCCATCAACGCCAGCCCGGCGCGCACGGACGCTTTGTCGAGGCCGGCGCAGTCGGTGATGAGCACGAGCTTGGCTTTGGCCAACCCGAGCTCGCGTTTGGTATCCACGACCAACTGTACGCAGGCATCGAAATTGGGAATCATTGTGGGCTCGCCATCGCCGCTGAAGGCGATATCGCGGATTACCTTGGTCAGGTCCGGTACCTCCTGGAATTTAGGCTGAGTGGCGAGCCCGCCTTCCAGTGAGTAGCGAATCAGCCAGCGCAATTCGTCACGCAATTGGTCGAGATTCACGGACTTTGCCGGTCCGGGCGTTCGCCGATCCACTTCGCAATAGACGCAGTCGAAATTGCAGCGCTTGTCGGGATTGAGGTTGATCCCGATAGATAGGCCACGCGACCGCCGGGAAATGACAGGGTAAACGAAGGTAAGATCTTGAAAGACCCGCGAATGATCTTGGACGACAGCCCAGGAGCTTCGAATGGCGGGAACAGAAGCGGCAACCACGGAGCCACAGTAGCACAGTCTCCAGCCGGGTCGGAACTCCTTTGCCCGGCCGGGGAGCGGGTGATTGATCCCGCTTCCACGCGAACGTCCGCGCACCGCTTGGCATTGCGCATCCGAGCTGGAGGGCAAAAGAACCGCTGCGGACAGAGATTCGGGATACTATGCATTAGCCGTGGGGACTGACCGGAATCTTCCGAAAACGCGTTGCCCGCCCTCAGCGATGTGAGTCATTCTTGCCGGCCGGAGAATTGTCGCCGATAGTTTCCTTTGTAACTTTACTAAGTCACTTACGATTATGTCCACCGTCGCAGGAGGTGTTGTCCCGGACGCTAAGCCGCTTACGAAGAATGAGCAGCTGAAGATTGCCATTCCCACACTAGCCGGAACGATTGCGGCGACGCTGGCGGACCCGGCTCTCGACGCGTTTTCCGCGGACGACGAGCAATTCCTGAAGTTCCACGGTATCTATCAACAAGACGACCGGGACCGGCGCAAGCAGGGCAAAGTCCACATCATGATGATTCGGGGGCGGATTCCTGGTGGCGTGCTTTCGGCGGCCCAGTGGTGCGCCTTCGATGATTTATCCGCGAAGCATGGGAACAACACGTTGCGGATCACGACCCGACAAAGCATTCAGTTCCACGGCGTTGCCAAGAGCGGCTTGGGGGCGTTGATGAAAGGACTCAATCAAGCGCTGGTGGACACGCTGGCCGCCTGCGGTGACGTCAATCGAAACGTCATGGCAGCGCCGACGCCGGCCAATTCCCGTGCTCGCGAGCAGCTTTACGAAGACGCGGTTCGGGTTTCTGGAGCCCTCTTGCCGCAGACCAGGGCGTACCATTCCATTTGGCTCGATGGCGTTCAGCTCGACCTGGACGCGGCCGAAAACAAAGGCTTTGTCGACCCGCTGTACGGCCGGCAGTACTTGCCCCGAAAGTTCAAGACCGCCTTTGTCCTTCCACCAGTCAACGACATGGATGTTCTGACGAACTGCCTCGGGTTCATCGCGGTCGTGGAGCAGGGTCAAGTGGTCGGATACAATCTCGCCGTTGGTGGTGGCATGGGACGCGGTCACGGGAACAACGCGACTTACCCGCGGCTGGCAAGCGTCCTCGGTTTCGTTCCGCGAGAGAAGGTGGTTGAAGTTTCCAAGGCAGTGCTAACGGTTCATCGAGATTTCGGTGATCGAACCGACCGCAAACACGCCCGCCTCAAGTATGTCGTGCAAGAGCGCGGGGCCGAGTTTGTCCGGGCCGAGATCGAGCAGCGGTCGGGCGTTACACTTTCACCTGCGCGTGAATTCGTGTTTACCACCACTGGGGACACCTATGGTTGGGCTCGTGCGGTCGATGGTTCCGCGTATCTGACGCTGTTCGTCTCGATGGGGCGCATCAAGGATTCGGAAGGCCATCAACTCAAAACGGCACTGCGCCGGATCGCGGAGCGGTTTCCCCAGGTCGAGTTTCGCCTTTCGGCCAATCAAAACATCATTCTTGCCCAAATCCGGGAATCGGACCGCTCGGCTATCGAGGCGCTGCTGAGTGAACACGGCGTCCGCACGCGTGATCAAGCGGGAGTCCTTCATTCGGCGGCCATCGCCTGTCCCGCGCTCCCAACCTGCGGGCTGTCGTTGTCCGAATCGGAGCGTTATTTGCCCTCGTTGCTCACCCAAATTGAAGGGTTGTGCCAAGAAATTGGACTCAAGCAACAGGAGATTGTCATCCGCATGACGGGCTGCCCGAATGGCTGCGCTCGCCCCTACATGGCCGAGATTGGATTTGTGGGCAAAGCGCCCGGCCGTTACCAAATCTGGCTCGGGGGCAACGCTCCCGGCACTCGCTTGACGCGCGTCTGGAAAGAAACGGTGAAGGACGCCGACATTTTGAATGAGCTTCGACCGGTGCTGACCCGATATGCCGCCGAGCGAACGCCGGGCGAACGCTTCGGCGACTGGGTCGAACGAGTGTTGTGGAAGGACTTGCCTGCGGCAGCGGACTGATCTTCGCAACGTCCGGCCGGCACGATCCACTGAACCGCAGTAACCGTGGTGCTCGTCGATAGAATTTCCAGCCAGGCTAAGTTTATGACCCCCGAACAGGTCGCGACAATTAACACGCAGCTTCAAACAAAGTCTCCGTCGGAGGTCATCCGCTGGGCGATCGCCCAGTCCGAAGGACACGCCATCGTTTCCACCAACTTTCGGCCCTATGAAGCCGTCTTGCTTCATCTCGTCACGCAGGTTCAACCCGAGATTCCGGTGCTCTGGGTGGATCACGGTTATAACCGCCCAGCTACCTATCGCCACGCGGAAACCTTGCGGCGTCAGCTCAAGCTCAACCTGAAGGCGTACCTGCCCCGCATGACGCCGGCCCATCGCGACGCGGTTTTTGGCGACGTTCCAACGCCCGACGACGAAGCTGCGCTCAAGGAATTCAGCGCGATCATGAAGCTGGAGCCTTTTCGTCGCGGCATGAGCGAACTCGCGCCGAAGGTTTGGCTGACCGCGCTGCGAAAAGTGCAAAACCCGAATCGCGCCGAGCTCAGCTTGGTTTCACCCGATCCCTCATTCGGCGTTCTAAAGGTCAGCCCGTTGTTTCATTGGAGCGACGCCCAACTTGAGGAATACCTCCAAGCTCACGACCTACCGAACGAATGGGACTACTTCGATCCGGCGAAAGCCGACGAGAAGCGCGAGTGCGGATTGCACGTGGATTGGGGACGGAAAGCCATGGGCGCAACGAAATAGCCAGCCGCGTTGTTGCTGTGTCTTACCATCTCGACCACCTGCAGTTTCTCGAGACCGAGGCGATTCACGTCATGCGTGAGGTCGCCGCCGAATTCGAGCGACCGGCGTTAATGTTTTCCGGCGGCAAGGATTCCGTCTGCTTGTTGCGGCTGGCGGAGAAGGCGTTCCGTCCAGCCGACCTCCCCATGCCGTTTCTGAACGTTGAAACCGGACACGAGTTCCCTGAACTCATCGAGTTTCGCGACCGTCGGGCGAAGGAGCTGGGCGCCAAACTGATTGTCCGGACGGTCGATGACGCCGTTGCCAAAGGCCTGGCCACGCCCACGCCCGGTGAGATGAGTCGGAACAAGCTTCAAATTCCCGTGCTCCTCGGCGCGATTGAAGAGTTTCGCTTCGACTGCTGCATCGGCGGTGCACGGCGCGACGAGGAGAAGGCTCGCGCCAAAGAACGCTTCTTCAGCTTTCGCGACGCCTTCGGCCAATGGGATCCGAAAAATCAACGACCGGAAATCTGGAATCTCTACAATGCCCGCGTCAATCCGGGCGAAAACATGCGTGTCTTCCCGCTGTCCAATTGGACCGAGATGGATGTTTGGGAATATATCAATCAAGAGAAGCTGGAGGTGCCCAACCTCTACTTCAGTCACCCCCGCGAGTGCTTTCGACGCGGAGGTCAATGGTTGCCTGTCCCGCCCGATCACGCCGACCCGAGTAAGCCGGACCCTTTCGCCGGCGCTCGCCCGACTGACAAAGAACCTCGCAAAACGTTGATCGTCCGGGTCCGCACCATCGCCGATATGATCAGCACCGGGATGATTGAAAGCCCGGCGCGGAGTGTGGACGACATTATCGCCGAAGTCTCCGCGGCCCGGGTGACCGAACGAGGCACGCGCGCCGACGACAAGATTAGTGAGGCGGCAATGGAAGACCGAAAGAAGGCGGGGTATTTCTGACGCGGACTATCATAACCCCTGTTTCTCAGCCACTCCCCATGTCCGCCACCCACCCCATTGAACTGCTCCGCTTCAATACCTGCGGCTCGGTTGACGACGGCAAGTCCACCCTAATCGGCCGGCTCCTGTACGACACGAAGTCACTGATGGAGGATCAACTGGAAGCGCTCGAACGTTCTGCGGATATCACCGGGGGCGGCCAGATCAATCTCGCCAATCTCACGGACGGCCTGCGCGCCGAACGCGAGCAAGGCATCACGATTGACGTTGCGTATCGGTACTTCGCGACACCCAAGCGCAAGTTCATCGTCGCGGATACTCCGGGGCATGTGCAGTACACCCGTAATATGGTCACGGGCGCTTCGTCCGCGAACCTGTCGATCGTCTTGGTCGATGCGCGCCAAGGAGTCATCGAACAGTCGCGCCGGCACACCTACATCGCGTCGTTGTTGCGCATTCCGCATCTGGTCATTGCCATCAACAAAATGGATCTCGTCGACTGGTCGGAGGCGCGCTTCACCGAGATTCGGGATGAATTCGAGCGGTTTCTGCCGCTGCTCGATATGAAGGATGTGAAATTCATTCCTCTCAGCGCACTCAACGGAGACAACGTGGTCGAACTTTCGAAGCACTCGCCCTGGTATCCCGGTCCGTCGTTATTAGGACACCTCGAAACGATTCATATCGCGAGCGACTGGAACTTGCAGGGCTTCCGTCTCCCGGTGCAGTGGGTCAATCGCCCGCATAATCCCCGCGATCCGGCGCTGCACGATTTTCGCGGATTCAGCGGCCAGATCGCCGGAGGAATCGTCAAGCGGGGTCAGCCGATCATGGTCCTCCCCACGGGCCAACGCAGCCGGGTCAAAGAAATCTGGACTTATGATGGAGCCGTTGCCGAGGCGTTCTGCCCGCAGTCGATCACGCTGGTTTTGGCCGATGACTTGGATGTCAGCCGTGGGGACATGATCGTAGGATTGGACAGCCTACCGGGAGCATCCACCGAGTTGCAGGCTCGGGTGTGCTGGATGCACCCACGCAGTTTGCAGCGGGGGAAGAAATATTTATTGAAGCATTCGACGCAAACGGTGCAAACCGTGGTTACTAGTCTTGAGAATCGAATGAACATCAATTCGTTCGCGGCCGAGCCGGAACCGACGGAGTTAGTGATGAATGATATTGGAGAAATCCGACTGAAGACTGCCAAGCCGTTGGTCTTTGATGGGTACAGCACCAATCGATTGACCGGTGCCTTCATTCTCATCGAGCCGGCCACGAACGCCACGGTCGGTGCCGGGATGCTTCACCCCCCCACCGAGCCGGTGAAACCCGAGTACAACGACTTTGCGATCTGAATTTTAGGCACCCGCCGATTGCGGTTCAGCGAGTCCTGCGTAGTCTCCGCCG
>DLVS01000363.1 GCA_003445095.1 Verrucomicrobiales bacterium | reverse complement strand
TCGAGATCGACCATGTTGCCGGCTTCGCGGGCGGCCTGAGTTCCGGTATTCATCGCGACCCCAACGTCGGCTTGGGCGAGCGCGGGCGCATCGTTGGTTCCGTCCCCGGTCATGGCGACGAGATGGCCGGTGGACTGCTCGTCGCGAATCCGCTTGAGCTTCGCTTCCGGCGTCGCTTGCGCCATGAAGTCGTCCACTCCCGCCTCGGCCGCGATCGCGGCGGCGGTGAGTGGATTGTCGCCCGTGATCATCACGGTACGGATGCCCATCTTCCGCAGTTGAGCGAACCGTTCCTTGATGCCGCCTTTGACCATGTCTTTGAGTTGAATGACTCCGAGGACCTCTTTGCCATCTGCCACGACCAGCGGTGTGCCTCCTTGGCGGGAAACTTCATCCACGGCTTTGGCGACGGCGTCCGGAAAGTGTCCTCCCTGTTCAAGCACCCAACTGCGGACGGACTCGGCCGCGCCTTTGCGGATGCGCCGGGTGACTAGTACTGATAGTAGTGGAACAGGCGCCCCCGCCTGTCCGGCCGGGGCGTTGGCAGCCGGCGAGGGCGCCTGCTGGACGATGACAGCCGGGGCGGCTGTCCCACAACTTATATGAGTGGCAACCGGAGCAGCTGTTCCACCAAGGAAGTCCACGCCGCTCATCCGAGTCTGCGCCGTGAACGGAACAAACTTGGCGTGCAATTCGGCGACATCACGGCCGCGCAGTTGAAACTTCTCCTTGGCGAGTACGGCGACGCTTCGGCCTTCCGGTGTCTCATCCGCGAGTGAGGCAAGCTGGGCCGCGTCAGCCAATCGTTCGGCGGTTACTCCCGGGGCCGGAATGAAGTCACTGGCCATGCGGTTTCCCAAGGTGATGGTCCCCGTTTTGTCGAGCAGCAGAACATCGATATCACCCGCGGCTTCTACGGCGCGGCCGGAGGTCGCGAGCACATTGCGCCGGATGAGTCGGTCAATACCGCTAATACCAATGGCGCTGAGCAATCCCCCGATCGTGGTTGGGATCAAACAAACGAGGAGCGCGATCAGAACCGGTACCGAAAACTCCGTGGCGGAGTAGAGCCCGAAAGGTTTCAGCGTAAAACACACGAGCAGGAAGACCAACGTCAAGGCCGACAGCAGAATGGTGAGTGCGATTTCGTTTGGCGTCTTTTGGCGCTTGGCGCCTTCGACCATCGCGATCATGCGGTCCAGGAAGCCGTGGCCCTTCTCGGTCGTGACGCGGACGACTATGCGATCACTAATAACGCGGGTGCCGCCCGTAACCGCGCTGCGGTCGCCGCCGCTTTCGCGAATCACCGGCGCAGATTCACCAGTGACGGCGGCCTCATCCACGCTGGCGATCCCTTCGATGACCTCACCGTCGGCTGGAATAATATCGCCGGCTTCGCAGATCACCACGTCGCCCTTCCGAAGGTCAGGCGCGGCGACTCGTTCCTCCTGCTTGCCTTTGAGCCGCCGCGCCACCGTATCTTTGCGCGCCTTCCGCAAACTGTCGGCTTGAGCCTTACCCCGTCCTTCGGCGACCGCCTCGGCGAAGTTGGCAAAGAGCACGGTAAACCAGAGCCAGAGGGCGAGCTGGGCGATGAACCCACGATCGGCCGACGCCGTGAAGATGCTCGCAGTCGTCAGAACGGCTCCGACCAGGGTTACGAAAATGACGGGGTTCTTGATCATCAGTCGCGGGTCGAGCTTCTTGAAGGCATCGACCAACGCGGGCACGACGATTTTGGCGTCCAAGAGGGAAGGAGCTGTCGGATTCATGGCGTCACTTGGGAATTGGGAGGAAGGTCTGGTGGGAATCTTGCCGGTTGGAGCCTTGCCGAATTCCAACGAAATTTGAGGACGGTGTTATGAGCACCGCTCGGCACTTCAGTCCCGGTTTCGTGGATGGACCTGGTTGAAACATTTCAAGTCAGAGCCTCCGCACGTCGGCTCCTGCGAGTTCAAAACATCTTCCCCTGCGCGGTCAGGAAATGTTCGACGATGGGGCCGAGGGCAAGCACCGGCAGGAAGTTCAGCGCGCCGATAAGCAGCACCGTCCCGAGGAGCAATACAATGAAAGTACCACCCGACACGGGGAACGTGCCGGGGCTGGGCGGTGATGTCTTCTTCAGAACCAGGGAACCCGCGAGCGCCATGATGGGCACGATCATGAGAAAGCGGCCCATCAGCATCGCGAGACCGAGCGTGATATTATACCAGGGCGTATTCGCCGTGAGTCCGGCGAACGCGCTGCCGTTGTTGCCGGTCGCGGAACTGAAGGCGTAGAGAATTTCACTCAAGCCATGTGGCCCAGCGTTGTTTAGTCCGGCGAGGCCCCACGGGCTAACGACGGCCCAGGCCGTAAACCCGAGGATCGAGAGCGTCAGCACCAGCAAGGCGAGCATCGCCATCTTCACCTCGTAGGCCTGGATCTTTTTGCCGAGATACTCGGGCGTGCGACCGACCATTAGGCCCGCGATAAACACCGCAAGAACGACGAACACCAACATGCCGTAGAGGCCTGCACCGACGCCGCCAATGACGACTTCGCCCAGCTCGATGTTGAAAAGCGGCACGAGTCCGCCAATGGCGGTGAAGGAATCGTGCATTGAGTTCACCGCTCCGCACGACGCCGCTGTCGTAATCACGGCGAAGAGCGACGAATTGAAAATACCGAAACGCACCTCCTTGCCCTCCATATTGCCGTCAGCTGCTGCGACACCTATCTGATGATGAATCGGGTTACCACGCGCCTCCGCCCACCAGCAGACCAACACCCCGATTAGGAACAGGGTCGTCATGGCACCCCAGACGGACCAACCGTGGGCCTGGTTCTTGGTCATGCGGCCTAGGTAATAAGTCAGGGCGCTGCCAATGGAGAAAATCGAGAGCATCTGCAAGAAGTTCGACAACGGAGTGGGATTCTCGAAGGGATGGGCCGCATTCGCGTTGGCGTAACCGCCGCCGTTGGTGCCGAGCATTTTGATCGCCACTTGCGAAGCCATTGGACCTTGAACAATGACCTGTTCCTCAAGGATCTGGTCTTCCACGACCGGCTTGCCGTGAGCACCCAAGACCACCTCTCCCCGGTCGTTCTTCTTTTCAACCGAGACCTTTATTGGTTCCAGCAGCTTAGCCTTGGTGTAGGGTTTGAAGTTCTGGATCATCCCTTGAGACACCAGCACAACCGCGAAGACGAGGCAGATGGGCAGCAGCAGGTAGTACGTGGTACGGACGAGGTCGACCCAGAAGTTACCGAGCGTCTTGGCTGAAGGCCGAGCAATGGCGCGCACCAACGCGGCCGCGATGCTAATGCCAACCGCCGCGGAGACGAAGTTGTGCAACGTCAACGCGACCATCTGCGAGAAGTACGACATCGTTCCTTCGCCGCCGTAGCTCTGCCAATTGGTGTTCGTGGTGAAACTAACCGCGGTGTTGAAGGCCAGATCCGGCGAGAGGGGGCCGAGACCCTGCGGGTTCAACGGGAGCAGATGTTGCAGCCGCAGGACAGCATACGTGAACAGGCAACTGACCAAGCTGAAGAGGAGCATGGCAAAAGTGTATTGCTTCCAGTCGTGCTCCTTCGAAGGGGTCACGCCCATGACTCGATACGTCAGGCGTTCGAGCGGCTTGAACACGGCGTCAAACCACGTCCGTCCATTCACGTCGAGCACTCGGACAAGATAGAGCCCGAGCGGCTTGGTGAGGGCTGCGAGCACGCCGACGTAAAGTGCCAATTGGAGCCAACCGGATGAATGCATGGGCTGGACCTAAAATTTCTCCGGCCAGAGCATGGCCACGACGAGGTAAACGAACAGAAATAGGGCAATGAGTCCGACGAGGATACTTTCCATTTTGCCTCCTACAGGTTTTCGCAGCCCCCGGCGTAAAGGCCGCAGATGACGAAAACGACGATGATCATCCCGACCATAATGAGATCATTCATTCGATCCTCCCTGGTATGGGATTGGCGCTTTCGGGCGCCATCCCCGCTGACTACTACGTTGCAGATTGAGTTCGTTCACTTCCCAACCATTGAGTCGGCCGGGAGACTTTCGAAATCAATATGGCCGACTCAGACATCAATAATTCATCAACGCCGGATGGCCACGGAGTGCGTCGGCTTTGGGGTTGTTCAGCGGACCACTGCGTTTACCGTCAAATTCGCTGGCACAGGCACTGCGACGCGAGCGAGTTTCGTCGGCTTTCGCCTTCTGCCCAACGGCCACCCCGGACTTCGCCTGACTGGGACCGCCGGAAAAGTATACACAATCCAGCGGGTTGGTAATTTGGACAGTCCGACCGGGAACTCCGTTGGCCCGGCGACGATGAACGCCTCCGGCGCATCCGGCGCCGCAGTTTTTGAAGACACCGACTCCGGGCTAACATTTCCGGCCTTCTCTCTCTCGCTTAGTAATTGAGCGATCCGGCGCCAGTCCCGCGCCGCCCCGCTTTGGCCATCAGTGTCCAAGGTAAAAGCGCCCGCAGTTGCCGCCCAAAAACTTCACCTGCGCTGCTGCATCCCAACGCGCCACCTTTACCACATGGTCAACGGCCAATTCAAAAACCTGCTGATAACTGGCCGCGAGTAGGCACACAGGCCAGTCGGAACCGTACATGAGCCGATCGGGGCCGAACGCAGCCAATACCACTTCCAGGTAAGGTCGAAAATCCGCCGGTCGCCAACCATCGTGATTGGCCTCGGTGACCATGCCTGAAATCTTGCAGAGCACATTCGGATGTGAGGCCAGCTCGTAAACCTGCTCCTTCCACGGCGACAGTTTGCCCTCGCGAATGAGCGGCTTGGCGATGTGGTCGAGCACGAACGGCTGCTCCGGGAACCGACGAACGACTTCGATGGCGGCTGGCAGTTGCTTCGGATAAATCAGCAAATCGTAGGTGAGATCGAACTGTTTCAGCTTCCCGATCCCGCGCAGAAAGTTTGGCCGAAGCATGAAGTGATCGTCGGGCTCGTCCTGCACCACGTGGCGCACACCGACGAATTTCGGGCGCGCGGCGAGCGGCGCGAGCTGTTCCTCTACATTCTGCGCCTGCAAATCCACCCAGCCCACCACCCCAAAAATCCGCGGATCGGCCTCGGCCAGGTCGAGGAGCCAGCGAGACTCGGTGAGCGATTGGCGGGCCTGCACGGCAATCGAGCCGCCAAATCCCATCGGTGCGTGGAGGGCTGCGAGGTCGGCTGGCAACCAATCGCGCTGCAACGCCGATCCAGCAGGAATCCAGGGATATTGGGCGGCCTCGTAGCGCCAAAAATGCTGATGAGAATCGAGTTTCATGAATCAGGGAACCGCCAAATGCGCCGCAAGGCTTCCATTCTACGCAAAAAGCACCACCGGGTCCTCAGTCGCCGCGAGGTTTCGGCCGCCTGTCCAGGCTTCGACTAGGTGGCCATCCCGCCATGTGCGCAACCGATACAAAGTTGCAAACCCGAAGCTCGGCGCCGGGCCGCCTTGCCCGCCCACGAGTTCACTGCCCCGCCTCACGTTGTCCTGCATCCACGCCGGCAGCAGCAAATGGAACGGGTTCCGACGAACCTCTCCCGCGTGGAACGACAACGCCGTTACTTGGTCTGCCACCTGCCCTTCGGTTACCTCCACCATTAGATTCGGCCGGGACATCTGCCCCCAGTATTCCGTCTCAACTACTGCCGTCGTGAAATCTTTTGGCAAGCTCGCCAAGGCATCCAGCACGAGGAAATGGACCCCAATGTGGGTGCCGTTCCAATCGTGCTCATGCGGAACGAACACAGCCCGGGGTCGTTCGGCCGCGACTAATTCAGCGATGAGTTGCACCTTGGAACGCCACCCGGCGGAGTCCTCAGCTCGTGCCTTCGGCGTAATCGCCTCAAGACCGTTCGGCGCCGTTTGTCGCAGTCTCAGTCCGAGGAATTCGCAGGCATGGCGCAATTCGGCCAGGCGCTCCGCTTGACGAGGCCGGGCACTTCCCTGCGTGACCGCAATGTTGGCCACATTCCACCCCGATTGACGCAGCAAACGCAGCGGCAGGGCGCCGACGATGCATTCGTCATCGGGATGAGGCGAAAAAATCAACGCCACCGGAGCGTTCGCGGCCAACCCGGGTCGAGGCAACGGCGGAAACCCACCGAGTGGATAATTCTTTCCGTCGCGGAAGAACCGCGCGTATTCCGCGACGAGGTGAGCGTAGGGATTCATAAGGCGCTCGGATCTACAATGCCGCCATCCCCTTGGCGAGATCTCGACGCAACCGTTCGCGATTACCCGCGTCGAAAAATTCTGCCGGGTTGAAGTCGTCGGTGAGAACCCGCCCATGGTGCGGATCCGTTTCGTGGACTCGATTCAAAGTACTCCGCAATCGATCCACGACCGCAGGATGCACGCCGTTCAAATCCAGTTTGTGGTGGACTTGCAACGGCGCTGGGGACGCTACGAAAAACGCGTTGCCGTTGTCCGACAGATACAAGCGCACGTTACCAAAGACGGCCTGGAGCGTCTTCGTCAGGGACGCGAGCAGAAAGTCCCGCCCGCCGGTGGGATCGCTGATGCAGTTAATCACGAGGACGCCGTTCGTGGTCATGACGCCCCGCATCGCACTGAAGGCCTCACGAGTCATCAAGTGAGAAGGCGACGCATCTCCGAGAAATGCGTCCAATACCACGGCGTCGTACCGATTCGTGCATCGGTTGAGGAACTGGCGGCCATCACCGAGGGTTAGATTGAACTTCGACACATCCAAATCGAAAAAACGTTCGGCCAGGGGTACCACGGCGGGGTTGATCTCGACCACGTCCACTCGCGCGCCCGCCTTCGCCAGGTGAGTCGGCACGATGCCGATGCCCATTCCGATGCAGAGCGCGGCGTCCAGTTTCTCAGCGTGCGATCGAGCGAGCCCTTCCAGCGCGTAGGTAAAAACCGAGACACTCTGTCGCGTTGCCGGCGCGTAGGTATTCTGGATGAGGTAGTCGTTCAAGTAGAGCCGAACTTCCTTGTCACGACTTTCCATGACCTGAAGTTGTCCAAAGTTCGAGTTCCCCCGAAACAGTTGGGTCATCTGAGAGAATTGCGGATGA
>DLVS01000807.1 GCA_003445095.1 Verrucomicrobiales bacterium | reverse complement strand
GTGATCGGGTCGCGCTGCAGCACCTTATCCAGCTCACGCTCCAGCCGTTTGAACAACTCGGCGTCTTTGATAATCCCGTACTTCACGACTTCGGCAAGCCCGGCCCGAAATTCGCGGTCGGGCAAGGTCGTCAACGTATCAAGGTCACACAGCACCGCGCGCGGCTGATGAAAGGCGCCGACCAAGTTCTTGCCCGACTTGAGATTGATTCCCACCTTGCCGCCCACGGAAGAGTCCACCTGGGCCAACAACGTTGTTGCCACTTGTACGTAGGCGATCCCGCGCAGGTAAGACGCGGCCACAAATCCGGCCAGGTCCCCTACGCAACCGCCTCCCAACGCGATCACGAAAGATCGACGCTCCACCCGTTTCATGGCGAGTTGGTCGTAACATTCGCCCAAGACCTTTAGCGACTTGGCGGATTCTCCCGCCGGGACGGTGACGACACTCGGGACAAAGCCCGCCATCTTGAGCGCGCGCATGGCGGCATCGGCATATTTAGGTCCCACGTTGGCGTCCGTGATAATAACGCAGCGCTCGCCGAGTTTGAGACGTCGGCAATGATCTCCGAGCTTGGCCAGGAGGCCTCCTCCGATGTGAATCGTGTACGAACGCGCCCCCAAGGACACCGGCACCGTACGCATGGGCGACAGCCTACTCGGTCAGAAGTTCGCAGAAAAGCAGTAAGCCGAACCGATTCAAATTACCGGCGCAGCTGCTTCAAATCGCGACATCAGGTTCCGATTCTCCCCTTACCCCGCTTCATGATTCGGGATGTCGCGTCCCTCGGCTTGGCCGCGGGCCACGACTTGAGGCATCCTCAACCCATGCGCACGCTCTATCTCGATATCTTCAGCGGCATCAGCGGCGATATGTTCATCGGTGCCTTGCTCGACTTGGGAGTCGAAAGCCGCGCTCTAGAACGTGAACTGAAAAAACTTTCACTCGACGGCTATCACCTCCACGTCACGCGTCAGCACAAAGCCAGCATTGAAGGGGTTAGGTTCGACGTTCACCTGGCCGGGCAAGCGTGTGGCAACGATCACTCCCCTGCTCTCTCGGTTCAACACAACCACGACCATCCCCACTCGCACCAACACGAGGAGCACGCCCACGCGCATGATCCCGAAAGCCGAAACTTCTCCCAAATCCAACAGTTGATTCGCGAAAGTGCCCTCTCCGAGTGGGTTAAGGACAAAGCCGTGGCGGTCTTTCGCCGGGTTGCTATCGCCGAGGGAAAAATCCACGGATTGCCACCGGAACAGGTCCACTTCCACGAAGTCGGCGCCGTGGATTCAATCGTCGACATCGTCGGTGGCTGCATCAGTCTGGAACTCCTCGGACGCCCCCGCGTCCTCGCCGCCTCCGTGGTGGAAGGGACCGGCTGGGTTAGCTGCGCGCATGGCCGCTTCCCGGTCCCCACCACGGCGACTCTCGAAATCCTCGGCGCTCGCGGCATCCCGGTCACCCAATGCGAAGAACCTCATGAACTGGTCACTCCCACGGGTGCGGCCATCCTAGCCGAGTTCGCCGAGTCGTTTGCGCCGATGCAGAACCTCGTCGCCCACAAGGTCGGTTACGGACTAGGCACGCGAGACAACAAAACTCGTCCCAACGTCCTGCGCGCAGTTCTCGGCGATTCGACCGCGGCGCCCGAAGATCCCGGTTGGGAAACCGACACAGTGGCCGTCCTCGAAACCAATCTCGACGATCTGAGCGGCGAACTCTTGGGACATTTCGTCGAAAGCACCCTTCGCGCCGGCGCGCTCGATGTGTTTCACACGCCAATTCAGATGAAGAAAAACCGGCCCGGGGTGTTGCTAACGGTCCTGTGCCAGCCAACCGACGCGGAGCGTCTGACGGAGCGAATGCTGCGACACACCAGCGCGTTTGGGGTCCGCCGATCCTACCTGGAGCGTCGGAAACTCCACCGCGAGATTATCCACGTCTCCACCGAATTCGGGCCAATTCCCGTCAAGATTGGCACCCTTGGCCGGGAACGAATTCAGATCGCTCCCGAATTCGACGCCTGCCGCGACAAAGCAGTTCAGGCAGGTGTCCCGGTCGCTGTGGTATACGACGCTGCCAAAAAAGCCCTCTCATCCGGAGGCGCGTAATTGGACCGCGGGTCTCTCAGCTCAAGAATCGAATCGTGAGCGGATATCGATAGAGCACCCCGCTACTCGCCTGAACAGAAGCGATGATCATCAGGACCAATTGCGCGACCCCGACGACCACCAGGACGGGAATCGTCAGACCACAAGTGAGCAGTCCCCCGACCAAGAGACAGAATTGATAAAGAAGGACACTCAGTTGGAAGTTCAGTTCTTCTTTCCCGTGGGCGTCGACGCTGGGGTATTCCTCTCGCTTCAGCAACCAGACGATCAGCGGGCCGATGATCCAACCGATGCCCGTCACAAATCCGGAGAATGCCGCAACGTGGCAGCCAACTTCCCAACTCCGAGCTGGCCCGACCGTCGAGGTAACAGGCCCTGGAGGAGGCTGAGCCGCCGGCAACGGATTAGGCGGTGGTCCGGGAGGCAACGAGTCCGAGCCCGGCAGATCGGCATTGGGATCACTCATGGGAATGAGACTGGGTTACAGAATTACTTTGCATACTTGAGCTTTGCGGCGGGAGTACAACAGCACGTGACCGTCAAACTCGCGCCCATCACTTCTTGGCGACTGGATCGCATCAAGAATGCTCACACCGGGCACCCTGGCAAAGTTACAAAACATCTCGTCGCTCAGGTGATTCGTGTGAATTCGTGGCCTTACTTCTCCTTCGCTTTTTACTGCGTGGATCCGGCGACTTGCTTCCTCTGATCCGTGTCCCTCGGGCCTTATTCGCGTTTCCTTTCCTTCAATTCCCGTTTTCTCGATTCACACCCGAGAGATCACACCGGCCTTTTCCAGCGGATGCAGACCCTGGTAAGCCAGCGCGGGAGCTCCTACCCCGGGAAACATCTTCCCCGGATTGGCGAGGCGCCACGGATCGAACGCCGCTCGCACACGTTGCAGGCAATCGATTTCATCTGCGCTGAACATTTCGGCAAGAAAGTCACGCTTCTCGACGCCAATCCCATGTTCTCCCGTGATCGAACCGCCCATCTCGATACACATTCGCAGAATCTCGCCGGCCAGAGCCTCCGCCTTGGGCAGGGCACCCGGTTCACGTCCATCGAATAGAATGAGCGGATGCAAATTCCCGTCCCCCGCGTGGAAGACGTTGGCCACCCGAATCCCGGCGGCGCGTGACATCTCCGCAATACGTCGCAAGGCCTCACCTAAACGGCGTCGCGGCACGACACCGTCTTGCACAATGAAGTCGGGGGAGAGGCGGCCCACGGCACTGAAGGCACACTTGCGTCCCTTCCAAATAGCCAGGCGTTCGTCCCCATCGCGGGCGGGACGCATTTCCACCGGACCGCTAGCAGCCAAGATTGCCTGCAGACGTTCTCGTTCCTCCGCGATGACTTCCCGGGGACCTTCGAGTTCGACAATCAGCACCGCCTCGCACCCAGGCGGATACTCGGCATGGACCGCGGCACGCGCGGCTTCGAGAGCCAAAGCGTCCATAATCTCCAATGCGCCCGGGAGCAGGCCGCTGGCGATCACCGCCGACACAGCGTCGCCGGCTTGCTCGAGGGTGCGATATCCCGCCAGCACGGTATGATAGCATTCGGGGCGTGGCAGAAGCTGCAGGGTGATTTCCAGCGCAATTCCAAACAGACCTTCGTGGCCGGTGAAGAGTCCGCACCAATCCGGCCCGGCGCGTTCCCGACTCGTGCTGCCCCATTCCACCACCTCTCCGGTCGCTAGCACGGCCTTGATCCCGAGAACATGATTGGCGGTCATTCCATACTTCAGGCAATGAGCGCCGCCGGAATTGAAGGCCACATTACCGCCGATCGTGCAGATGCTCTGGCTGGAAGGATCCGGCGCGTAATGCAATCCGTGGGGCGCAGCGGCAACAGACACCTGCGTGTTGACGACCCCTGGTTCGACAACGGCGATCCGTTGTTCTGGATCGAGACGAACAATTCGATTCAGCCGGTTTAGCGCGACGACGATTCCGTCAGCCACCGGGAGCGAACCGCCCGACAAGCTGGTGCCACTTCCTCGAGCGACAAAAGGCAAACGGCACTCGTGACACAGTCGAACCAGGGCAATCACCTCGTCGGCCGACTCCGGGACGGCGACCGCAAGCGGGCGCGTGCGGAAGGCCGTGAGTCCGTCGCTTTCGTATGCGGCTAATTCCACCGGCCGGGTGAGCCATCGATCAGCCGGCAGTAGCGCGGCGAGTCGTGGCAAAGCAGCGGCGGACACGGGTAACCTATTTGAGGATCTCGCGTAACGCCGCGAGCACGAGGTCAACATTGCGGATGGTCGAGCCATGGCCCATCAGGCCAATTCGCCAGGCCTTGCCCGCCATCACGCCGAGTCCGGCGCCAATTTCGATGCCGTATTCTTCGAGCAGGCGCCGACGGACCTTGGCGTCATCGGCCCCCGCGGGAATGCCGATACAGTTTAACGTATGCAGAGAATGTTTGGGAATATAGGAAAGCCCCATTGCTTCGAGCCCAGCACGGAGTCGTCGATGCATCTGTTCATGTCGGGCGATGCGAGCCTCGAGGCCTTCCTCTAGCACAATGGCCAAGGCCTCGCGCAAGGCGTACGTCATGTTGATCGGTGCGGTGTGATGATAGACCCGGCCACCTCCAGCACTCCCTCCCCCTGACAGGTAATACTTCCGCAGCATCGAAACGTCCAAATACCACGACTGCGCCTTCGA
>DLVS01000366.1 GCA_003445095.1 Verrucomicrobiales bacterium | reverse complement strand
CTACCGCAGGGGCAGTGTCCTCGGGAGGCGTTTGCGGAAATCCACTGGAATTGCGGCCAACGAGCCATTCGGGCGAGTGTTGGGGAGCGCCTGCCTCTGGCGGGCTGTATTGGGCGGACGCCCAAAACATCGTTCAACCATCTTTCTCCCCAGGGAGATTGCGGACTGATGGTTGAAGGAGATTTGGGCGGGACGCCCGAATCAGTGCTCCGGACGCCGGCGCTTCTTAATAATTCCATTTCCGAGCTCTTGCTCGTTATCGTCATTCCATACGCCTGACCCGGTAGCAGCGGCGGGAATTGAGGTTGACGTCGTCACTGATGGACAACGTTTCAGCGTCGGCGAGCAGGTCTGAGCCGAGCCGAGTCCAGGGCGAACCAAGATCCTCACAGTATTCCACCCGATAAATGCGCTGCGGAATGCTGTTCCAGGTCAGAGTGAGGATTCCGCCATGAACCGATGCTTCCGTGATCCGCAACGGAGCCGCGAGCGTATTGGGAAAACGCGGGGTCCAGTTCGCCATGGCGACCGGGGTGCCGATGTTTCCGTCGGGATAAAAGCCTTCGCTGACATTTTCCGTTTGCACGCCGAAGGAGACGGTATGCTGGGCGACGCCGCGGGCGTCGTACAGGCCGATGGATTCGCCTTCGCGGCGAAGTTGGAAGGAGGCGTGAAGATCGTTGGGCGCCGTGCCAGAGGTCGTTGAATTGTCCGCCCAGATTAGCAGGAAGCCGTGAGCCTCGATCGTCGTGCCGATTGGGATCGCCCATTGATTCGGGAAAGTCAGATTATCGGTCAACGTGTATCCGGACAGGTCTACGGGCGCGGGGTTAGGATTGTAGAGTTCGATCCAATCCTGGAACGAGCCGTCCGCCGGGTTTTCAAAACCGTCAGGTCCTTTGTTGTCCGCCATCCATTCATTAATCGTCACCGGCAAAGGAGCGCCAGTCCCGGTGTTCGTCACGGTGATGTGGTCGACGGCGGCGGCGAGCGGCGCGCCCGCACGGTTCACGCCCTGGACGGTCAGCACATTGGCGCCGACGGCGAGGGGCACCGTGACGGACCAGGCGGTGCGGCTCGTCCAGGTGATCGGATAAGCCACGCCATTTATTTGGATGGTCGTGACGGTCAGGTTTGCCGTTCCGGTTAGCGTGAAGCTGCCATTCGAAGTGCTAGTATCGTTACCTCCGTTGGTAGTGATCGCGAATGGAGTAGAGGGCGGCACGGCGGCATTCACCGCGTTGATTACCACATTTCTCCGCTGTGAAACGAAGGCGAGGTGGCTCGCGAACGGTTGTCCCGGCAGCAACTTGCCGAACTGATCGGCCCAATGGCTCAAGTAGGTTCGGTTGTAAGTCGTCTCCATGATGTCGAGCAAGTGGCCGTAGTAGGCGCGGGCATAGCCGGGCAGGGCGATGAGCTTAGCTAGGTCGCCGTTGGGGACGATGCCGCGGTTGGCGTCGAAAAACGCGTCCATGTCGTGGGGGAGATAAATGAGTCGGCCATCGGAAGGCCGGACATAAAATTGCACGTTGTGCTGAGCCCCGTCGCCACCGTAGCTGTCGCCCGCCCCCGAAAGCACATTCACTGCGTGGCCGCGGAGCCACTGATCGACATCAAGGTAGCTCGTAATTTCGCTCGTGTAGTTAGCACCGCTGGAGGCCATCCATTTGGCCCACGGGATAATCCGGCTGTAATCGTCACGATCCTCGTTGTTCTTGATGAGAAACGTCCAGCGGTAGCCTTCCTTGTCGGTGCCGAGGTTGCGTATCGGAGTACCGACAACCGAATCGGGCGCCGGGACCTTATTCCCCTCGGGAGAGCCGTTGTCGGTGGAGTTCAGTTGGTAGATAAGCTCATATTCGAAGACCATTCCGTCGCTGCCGTTTTCATACTGATCATCGAGAAAGACGTCCGTATAGCGAGCCAACTGCAATTCGGCCGAGCCCGTGTGCTCCCGTCGCGGGGTGATGATTTGGGTGAGATCATGGTACTTGGTAGGAACACCTCCGCAGTGATTTAACATTTGATGAACCAGCATCTCGCGCTGCCCGAAGCCGGTGCTCTCCGAACGATCCAGGGCGACACTCCGGTGAACGCCCCGGAAAAGCTGCTCTGAATTGAAGCCGAGGTTGAAGCCGACACGTTCGGAGGTCGTGCGACTGTGTTCGCTCCCTTTGAGTCGCAATCCCGTGTTGTAGAAGATTTCCCGCTCGTCATAAATCACCGTCGAATCGATGCGTTGATTACTCATCAGATTGATGGTTCGGTGCATGACGTCGGCATCGGCCTGGAGAGCGATTAGGCGCAGATTGTGGAGCCCATTCGTCTTCGCCAGGCCGTCATCCACTTGATAAAGCGCGCGGGAATTGGAGCCGGCTGCCGGAATGGTGGACTTCACGTTCCGTGAATCAGTTCCTTCAATGTAAAACTGCACGATGGTCCCAGCGGCTCGGCCGGGCAGAACCGCGCGATAACTTTGGGGTGTCGCCCCGTCCTCCATCATAGGCTGACTTGTCCAGGCACCTCCATCAGGTCGGGACCAGAGGGTTAACCCGGCGACGCCGTCCGGATCTTCGGCCGTCACGGAAACAGTCACTGGCGCGGCGGGACCAGGCACCGCGGGTTCGTGATGCAGTCCGGAATAAGTAGGTCCGATATTGGTGGCGAAGGCGGTGTTCGGCCCGCCGGGAGTCCCATAGCGGGAGTGGCCTTCCAGAATGGTGGTTCGAGCGAGGCGATTGAAGTAGAGGCGTGTATTCAGTTGGCGGCAACCGCTGATCCATTTAGCTCTGAATGAGATTCGGTAGGTTCGCCCGTTCACTACACTGCGATTGAAGGCGAGGGTGGTTTCCGCGTGATTGCTCATGTGGTCCGTACTGCCGGTGGCCACAAGGCGGAGGACTTTGTTCCCCGGTTGATCAGGGTCATCAATGACGGTGCCGTGGTGATTGCCGATGATGCGCCATTTGGCGGCGTCGACGTTGAACGTGGCGTCCTGCAACATTTGCACGGCCGTGCCGGAAGGTGACTCGATGACGCTGATGTCGTCCAAGAGCACCTCGCCTTTGTCGAGCATACCGATCACGAATTCTCTCCATTGCGAATCAGGTCCAACCGAACTCTGCGCCGCCACACCTTCGTAGGCGTAGGTCTGCCACCTGGACTGACTGGTCTCATCGCTGGCGGCCCAGCTTTCTCCGACGGAGTTGTCCGCGCGCGGGTCCCGCAGTTCCAAGCTAGACCCGCCGCCATCCGCGGCCTCAGGCCAACGTCCATCATCGAAGTAATGGACCGTGTCGGCCGGATTATCTTCGGCATCACGGAGCATCAACAACTCGCCGCTGCCGGACAAACGGTTAGTGAAGGGGCCAAGCGCCACGAGACCCGGAAACTTCTCCTGGAGTGCGCCAGGATCTTTGGCGACGACCAGGTATCCTCCCGCCGGAACCGTAACACCGGCTGCAAAGTGAAAGTCGATGCCACCATCCAGTCGCCAGCCCGTCAAATCGACGGCATGGGTCGAGCGATTGAACAACTCGATCCATTGCTCCGGGTTCGCACGGTAGGGAACGGCCGGATTCGCGCCGGACGCGGGAACCTCCAAAGTGGGCGGCGCGTGGTAAAGAATTTCGTTGAAAACGATTTCGTCGTGCCGCGCGAAGCGGTTCGACGCGCCGAAAGTCGTTTGGCTCGGAGTGAGAAATTCGCCGGCGCCGTCCGGCGAACGGCCGCGTGGTCGGGAGTGCACCTCGACGGCGTCCGCCACGGCGAGACCTCCCGGACGTAGGAGAAAGAGCTTGTCACCGGCACCAGCTCTGAAGCCGAGCACGGCTTCGTCGAGGACCAGGAACTGGCTCGGTTCCAGAAGTTGCGCGGGCACTTTGAACTCGGCATCCGGCGAGCCTCCCGTCCGTCGAATGAGATAACCCACCAGGTTCCGTACGACTGTTCCGCGATTGATCAACTCAACTTTAAACGGGTCATCGCCGGCGGCGCCAACTTCGTTGAAGACGACCGAATCGGGAAACACAGCCGCGAGTCCGGGTGGAGTAATGGTAGCCGTCAGTGCGGCTCCGAAAAGCATCCCCGGTTCTAAAGATTCCGCCCGGTGCACTTCGACGGCCAATACGTTGATCCCAGCGACGAGTTTTTCGGACGGTAACGCAATGCCCGCCAATAGAGGCGCAGGACCCACAGCGCTGACGGCCGGAGTGGAGTAGCGGACGGCGCCGTCGGGCAAGTTGTGCCGATACACTTCAGTTCCGTTAAGGTACACCACGGCACCATCGGCTACCGCCAGATCAAGCTTGAGTGTCGTGTCCGCCGGAGTGTCGGAAAAACTAAACGACTTCCGAAAGTAATACGTGGCCGGACCGGCGGGCAGTCGGGTTTTCCTCAACTCGTCGTTGGCGGCGAGGTGGCCGTTGCCGCTGTAATAAACCGCGGATTCCGACCCGGAGAAGTCTAACGGAGTTTTGGTCGAGGCGGCCAGTTCGGCGATCTGGCTTGGCGCGAGCGCTTGGTTCCAAATGGCTACCTCATCCAAGGCTCCGTTGAGAAATCCGCTGCCATCGTCAGCCCAAGCTCCAATCGACAACGGCACGGAAGCGTTATTGTGAAGCGTGTCGCCAACGGCGCTTCCCTG
>DLVS01000162.1 GCA_003445095.1 Verrucomicrobiales bacterium | reverse complement strand
CTCCCATGTCTCGCTCCCTCTCCCGCCGCCGTTTCCTCCTGGGCAGTGGCATCGCCCTATCGCTGCCGTTGCTTGACGCCATGACTCCGGCCTTCGCTGCGCTGACGAAGACCGCTGCCGACCAGATGCCCAGCGGGAAGCCGCGCCGGATGTTCGCCATTTGCAACAACCTTGGCCTCCTGCCCGAACAGTTCTTTCCCCAACAGACTGGCGCTGGTTACGCCCTTTCACCTTATCTGGAGCTGCTCAAGGACTACCGCGACGATTTCACCGTTTTCAGCGGTGTATCGCATCCCGACGTCGATGGCGGGCACCCGGCCGACAACTGCTTCCTCACGGCGGCGCCACATCCTGGCAGTGGCGGCTTCCGCAACACCATCTCCCTCGACCAATACATCGCCGAACGCATCGGTCACCTTACTCGATTCCCGTCGCTCAACCTCGGAGTCAATGTCGAGCGCGGTTCCCGCAGCCTATCGTGGACCGGCTCGGGCGTCCTCATTCCGTGTGAGGAAAAGCCCTCCGATGTTTTCCGCCGCCTCTTCCTTCAAGGCACCCCGGAGGAAACGGAGAACCAGGTCCGCAAACTCGAACTCGGCCAGAGCATTCTCGACGCCGTTGCCGGCCAAGCGAGCGATCTCAAACGCAAAGTCGGGGCGCACGACCGCGACCGATTGGACCAATACTTCACTAGCGTCCGGGAACTCGAACAGCGGATGCAGATGTCGCGCGAATGGGAACGCAAGCCAAAGCCCACGGTGTCCGCGAGTGTGCCTCTCGACCCGGCCAGCCCGCGCGAATACATGGAGAAAGTCCGGTTGATGTACGATCTCGCCCGGCTTGCCTTCGAGACCGATTCAACCCGCTCGATTGCGTTGTTGCTCGACAGTGTCAACTCACCAGTGATCGACCTCGGCGACACCAAGCTGACCGATGCCTATCACAATCTTTCTCACCACGGAAAATCTGAGGCCAAGCTGGCCCAATTGAAGGCCATTGACGAGTGGCACATGAAGCTCCTGGCGGGACTCTTCGAAGGACTACGCAGCGTGCGGGAAGATGACGAGACGCTGCTGGACCGGACCATGATCCTCTACGGCTCAAACCTCGGAAACGCCAACACGCACGTCACCACCAACCTGCCGACTCTGTTGGCCGGCGGTGGGTTCAAGCATGGCCAGCACCTCGGATTCGACCGCGACCGCAATTACCCGTTACCGAATCTCTTCGTCTCCATGCTTCAACGAATGGGCCTGGAGACCGACAAGTTTGCCTCCTCCACCGGAACGATGCGCGGACTGGCACTGGCGTAGGGAATAGTGGCACTGGTGCTGGCAACTTCACGACGGAAGTTGCGGATGAGTTTCTCCGCGCCTATCGGGCAGAAATGGCTGAAATCCGCCGTGCGTTGAAGCCGTCTTCAGGGGGAAGTTCAACGACTCGAGCAATCGCCCCAGCGTCGTCTCGAACCGCTCCGTTCGCACTTTCCTCTCGCACCGCCACGTCGAGCCCCCGAGCGACTCCAACCGCGGCGCGTTAGTCAGCGCTTCCTTCCGTCAGCGACTACGAAGGTTCATGGCCGCAATTCACGTCCGTTTTTTGGAATAGTCGCTACCCATGAACCTTTGGAGTGCGCCGGCAGAGCGCCAGCGGCGACGGCGCTTCGGCGGCCGGACGCGCATCGAACCGGTTCATGCGGCGCCTGGAGTCGACGTGCGGCGACGGAAAAGCGGTGTGGCGCTCGCGCTTCCCGCCGCAGTCCATAAGGTATCGCTCCGCGGCCTAGGGAGCGGCATTCCCCACCGCGCCTTCCCCGGCGGAACGGATCCAGATTGGGACGCGCGGTAGCGGCGTCCCTACCACGATCTCAGCTATCGCTGTCTCCAGGAAACGGCACACCGTTCCAAGGCGATCAAAGGCAAGGCGAGTGAAAGCAGCAAAAGAGACGAAGAACCGTCCGGAACGCCGACAGGAACGCCGTCAGGAGCGCCGACAGGTTGGATTTGTCCCCGAATTTCACCTCCCGGAAAGACGGTAGAATGAATATTCACGTACCAGAGGCCATCGACTAAATCGGCCGGATTGGCGCCTGGAACCGAATCCAAGTCCACCGCGCCGGCTTTGTAAGCACCGAAAGGCAGCGGAATGATAACGGGGCCATTCGCACCAGGAGCCGCGGGACCATGAATGTGCGCGGCGATCTCGGTTCCGGAAAGCAGGACATCAGTAAAAAGGATCTGATAACTAAAATAGTTGTCCGTGGTATCCAACTGGAAAACACCAACACCCACCGCAGCGGATGCTGTTGGGGGAACCTCGAAGTCCCCACGAATGATTGCCGTAAAGTTGAGTGGGAGGCCAACGGCACTGGGAGCTCCCCAAAAACAGACCAACGTGGCGACAAAAATGGCTAGGCGGGAATTTTGGATTTTCATTAAGTGGCCACACATTTTTTGCTGCCTCACCAGGCGTTTACAAGTCCAAATCCCCGACAGCCCAAATCCCCGCAAATCCCCGGCTGTTGACGGTTTCGGCGGCGATCAGGCCGTAGAGTTCTTCGCCGTT